>JAEXTR010000154.1 GCA_023406915.1 Bacteroidota bacterium | reverse complement strand
GTAATAACGAGTTTTGGTCGCGAGTACGCAAAAGCATTTTAACTGATCTGTGTCAGGTACTTGATTTATCCCCCCCGTCAGAACCCCTTGAGATAAAGGATGGGAAATCAGGATTAGTCTTGCAGTTTTGGCTCTGTGGTTTCATTACTTTCACAGACTGGATATCATCGATGGAGGATTTCTACCCATACTTTGTTAATGCCAATAATCCTGATGAACTTGATCTCAGTTTATATTATAATCGATCACTCAAAAGGGCTAGACGGGCTCTTGACCAAATAGGTTTTAATGAGTATAAAAATCCGGGTATTATTCCCGAATTTTCAAAGCTTTTTGATGGGTTTCAACCCAGGATACAACAAAAAGAGATATTTGAATCAGTAAAAAAAATTGAATCTGGGTGTGATCCGGTTTTGATTATTGTTGAAGCCCCAATGGGGTTGGGAAAGACTGAAACAGCCTTTATTGTATCTGAGATGTTAAATACCACACGGCAAGTGACAGGGACTTATATCGCTATGCCAACTCAGGCTACATCAAACCAGATGTATCAGCGTTATTGTTCATTTCTTGAAGCTCGTTTTCCCCCCACTGTACCGGCTTACAGTTTGTTGCTGCATTCAGGCAGCAATCTGTTTCTGAATAGAAATAATACGATCCCGTCAGCAATTGCACAGGATAATAATACCTCTGGTGATATCCAGATTGAGTCACATGATTGGTTTCAAAATAAAAAGCGAGGATTGTTAGCATCTTTTGCAGTGGGTACAATAGATCAGATGTTGATGAGTGTTCTCCGTTCGAAGCATAATTATCTTAGACTTTTTGGTTTAGCTGGTAAGTGTGTTATCATTGATGAAGTCCACAGCTATGATGTCTACATGTCAACATTATTGTCACATTTCTTAAAATGGGCTGCTGAATTACATATTTCGGTCATTCTTTTATCAGCAACCCTTCCGGCAATTAAGAAGCAGGAATTAATAGAAGCGTTCAAATGTAACCCACCAGAATCATTATCGGGCTACCCCAGATTGACAATTGCAAAAAGGAGTTGTTCCAGCACTGAGCTGATCACCCCACCTTCATCAAAAGCGTTAAAGCTTACCCAAGTAATTGGGATCAGTGATGAAGAGCTAATCCATTGCTTACACTCAAGGGTAAGCAATGGCGGGTATTTAGCCGTAGTATGTAATACTGTATCACGTGCACAGAATCTTTACAGCTGCTTCAAATCAGCATGTTCGGATACGGGTACGGAAGTATGGTTGCTCCATGCACGATTTCCTGCTGATATCCGTGCAGAACTTGAAGAGAAAATTATTAAAAGATTTGGCAAAGTGAATAAGGAAAGGAAAGGATCAGTTGTTCTGTTTTCTACTCAGATTATTGAACAGAGCCTGGATATCGATTTTGACTCAATGGTTAGTGAGTTGTGTCCTGTTGACCTGCTATTACAAAGGGCAGGCAGACTGCATCGTTTTATGGATATACAGCGTCCAGACATTATGTGTGACCCCTTGCTTGAAGTAATAATTCCTTCAGATGCGATTGACAAATTCAGAGGTAAGCCAGCAGAAGTTTACAGCAAAAATATTCTATACCGCACATACCTTTCCATCCGTAACCAGTCTTTGATTCGGATTCCCGATGATATTGACCAGTTGATTGAGGCTGTCTATAATGTTGAGATTAGTCTTACAGAGAATCCTGAAGAAATTCAGGCCTTACAATTACTTGAAGCAGAATACCAGAGTAAGCTTACTGAGGATCGTAAAAACGCTGAGGGAAAGGTTATTCCAGAACCGGATTGTGAAGATCCTTACCTCGAAGACTCAAGATTGCTTTTGGATGAAGATGATCCTACAATCCACCAGAATGTCATGGCTGCAACCAGACATACCGCACCATCTGTTCGTGTGGTTTGTGTTATGAAAAAAGATGAGTGCCATTATTTTATGAATAAATCCGGAACTCTATATGATATAAGTTTACCATTGACAGAAGAGGTGGTTGAGAATGCAGTAAAAGCTTCGCTGTCACTATCCGGAAATTGGATTTTCAATGCTATTATGAACGATCAGCGAACCGTCCCCCCCTCTGTTTGGAAAAAATCTCCGATGCTCAGGTATCATCGGATATTAGTATTTGAAGAAGGGAAATGTAGTCTGAACAACATTACAATAAGTTATGACAACAATCTTGGTGTTTATTACGAAAAAAATATGGAGGAATAATGATTTCTTTTAATCTTGTAGTGCAACCTTGGGTACCTGTTTTATTGAAAGATGGAAAGCGGGCAATTCTTTCTTTAGAAGAAGTTTTTTTGAGGGTCTCTGAGGTTGATTCAATTGAACACGATTCACCATTGGTTGTAGTAGCCGTACATCGTTTGCTGCTTGCAATTCTTCATCGGGTCTTTCCGGTGAGGACAAAAAATGCGTGGAATGAACTATGGAGTGGAAATAGGTATGATCCGCAAGCTGTAATGCAATATCTGCAACAGTGGAAAACCAGATTTGACCTCTTTGACAAGGATTACCCGTTCTATCAGGTTAAGAGTCATCCGGCAGCTGAGAAGTATCAGTCTGTGAACAAACTTGTCCTATATCGGTCAGCGGGTAACAATTCAGTCTTTTTTGATCACTCAAATGATTCTGAATTAAACCCTCTGCATCCGGCTGAAGCTGCACTTCAATTATTAGCCTTCCAGTGCTATTCACCAGGTGGTGGAAAAGGTGTCAATGGAACTATAAATCTGATGGACGCGCCATTGAAAACTGTGCTCTCGTCACTGATCATTGGGAAGAACCTTTTTGAGACACTGGTTTTGAATATGATCATCAAACCCTTGCACTTCGATGGAGATGATGGAATCCCGGTATGGGAATCAACTGCAAAGCTGAAAGATGAAGCGGAAAGCAAAATAAACGGATATCTGGACTACCTTACCATTCTGTCCAGGCAGGTTAAGTTAAAACCTGAGATATTCAACGGTGATTTGATGGTTACAGGTGTAATGGTAGCACAGGGTAGAAAAGCTGAACCCGCTGTGTTGGAACCGTTCGGGCTTTTTAGAAATAGTAAAAAGCAGGATATTATTCCCGTCAAGGTCACACCCGAAAAACAGCTTTGGCGCGATTTTCATTCATTGTTCGTATTTACTGATCAGTCACTAAATAATTATCCCATTAATATTTACCAGTTAATTACCCTTAAAGACGATAATATAATACCTGAAGACATTGAATACTCTTTGTATTGTGTCGGCCTTGCTACTGATAAAGCAAAAGTGTTAACCTGGAGTTTTACTTCACTTCCTCTGCCATTGAATCTTCCGGGAAACCAGGATTTAGTGAATCTTATTATAACGGCTATGGAGTATGCTGAGAAAAAATCAAAAACCCTCTACTTTAAAACTTTGGAAGTTTTAAAAATACTTCTTTCAGATATTAATCCTCAGGGAGCCGAAAAAGCTGCAAAAGCACTCGTTTCTTCCCTCTCAACCGAATCACTCTTCTGGTCCAGACTCGAAGTGCCATTCAAATCTTTTGTTCTGGATGTTTCAAGAGCAGATGACCAGGAAACTGTTCTTGAAAAGTGGAGATCACAAGTCGATCAGATTGGGAGACTCTGCTGGGAAATTGTCGAAAATTCAGTTGCAAACAGTTCACGCGGTTTTAAAGCTATCGCCAAAGTCAGTTCATATTCATCATCAGGAGGTAATCAATGAAAAGTACCGATTTATCAATTTCTTTTATTCAGAATCTGGTAAAGTATTACGCCCAACCAGATCAGAAAACCACAGCGCTGTCAATTATCAAGCGTGGTATCGCTTTCCCGCCCGGTGAATACACCCCCCAGTATAAATATATCCTGCACTTGATTCCGGGTGAACAGTATGAGTTTGCCGGTTTCCTTACAGCCACTCTTTTTGCATTCCACCCAAAGAACACTTATGAAAAATTCTACGATTTTGGCACTGCAATGGCAAAACTGAAATTGCAGACTGGTTCTGAATCCATTGAAAACCGGTTTCAGTCACTGCTGCAGGCGCGAAAGGAAGATGTACATTACCATTTTCGGCATGCTGTATCATTACTGGCTGCGAACGATATTCCGGTGAATTATGCTGAGTTAATGACTGCGCTTCGCTTTTGGGAGGATGAAAACAATAGGATTCAGCGGCAATGGGCAAAATCATTCTGGAAGCCTGTAAAACCCCTGGAAGAAAATGAGATTTTAAATCAAGACACATTCGAATTATAAACCATCACTATCAATACTAACTTATGTAGGAGATACATTATGATACTCGAATTGCATATACTGCAAAACATTGCCCCCTCTAATCTGAACCGGGATGATGCTAATCAACCAAAAGACTGTGAGTTTGGAGGTCACCGTCGTGCGAGAATTTCTTCTCAATCTATCAAAAGAGCCATCCGGCAAGAGTTTTTTAGGGCGCTCCCCCCTGAGT
>JAEXTR010000112.1 GCA_023406915.1 Bacteroidota bacterium | reverse complement strand
ATGCAAGAGCAAAGCCTGCATAGAGGCCATTCAACTTTCTGTTGATGCCAGCAGAAAGAAACAGCAATCCTGAAATGGCTGAAAAAACAAACAGTCCGATCAGGATACCAAACAACAGTTGGACTATGCTCAAGTTGTTCCTTATAGATAAAGTATATTCTGCCTTCCCGGGGAATTATCGGATAGAAGGTAAAATAAGTTTAGGGTAAAACCAGAGAATAAAAAGGCTGCCCTGAGTTTTGAGAACCGTACGGTTCCTTTCTGCCCAGGACAGCCTAAAAAGAGAGGGAATCAGAGGTAATTAGCCTTTGTAATTAATGCTTCCGAGACCGAGGTAGAGAGCGGTGTCACCGAGTTCTTCCTCGATACGAATCAACTGATTATACTTTGCAACACGGTCGGTTCTGGAAGTTGAGCCAGTTTTAATCTGACCTGCGTTGGTTGCAACCGCGATATCAGCGATGGTAGTATCTTCAGTTTCACCTGAGCGGTGAGAAATAACGGCAGTATAACCGTTTTTCTTTGCCAGTTCAATAGCGTCCAGGGTTTCAGTAAGAGTACCGATCTGATTCACTTTGATCAGAATTGAGTTTGCGACACCTTTATCGATACCTTCCTTCAGGCGTGCAGTATTGGTTACAAAGAGATCATCACCAACCAACTGAATCTTCTTGCCCACGCGATCAGTCATCATTTTCCATCCGTTCCAGTCATCCTGGTCAAAGCAATCTTCAATGGAAATGATAGGATACTGATTTACCCAGCTTTCCCAGAAATCAACCATTTTCTCTGATGAGAGTTCGGATTTGTCAGACTTGAAGAAACGGTAGATTTTCTTTTCTTTGTCATACATTTCACTGACTGCAGGGTCCAATGCAATGGCGATATCCTGACCTGGCTTGTATCCGGCTTTACCGATAGCTTCAAGGATCACTTCAATCGCTTCGACGTTTGATTTCAGACTAGGAGCAAATCCGCCTTCGTCTCCAACTGCGGTATTATAGCCTTTACCCTTAAGAACAGCCTTCAGGTTATGGAAGACTTCTGCGCCCATTCTGAGGCCTTCTGCAAAGTTAGCAGCGCCAACAGGCATAATCATAAATTCCTGGAAGTCAACATTATTATCAGCATGCACACCACCATTGATGATATTCATCATTGGGGTAGGAATGACTTTTGCGTTTACACCACCGAGGTAGCGATAGAGGGGCATTCCGAGGTATTCTGCGGCTGCCTTAGCAACTGCAAGAGATACGCCAAGAATAGCGTTTGCGCCGAGTTTGGATTTATTTGGGGTGCCATCGAGCTCAATGAGGAACTGATCGATACCAACCTGATCAAAAACGTTAAAATCTTCGAGTTCAGGTGCAATAACATTGTTCACATTATCAACTGCCTGTAAAACACCCTTGCCAAGATAACGGGATTTATCACCATCGCGAAGTTCACATGCTTCGTAATCACCGGTTGAGGCGCCACTGGGGACAGCTGCTCTTCCGTAGGTACCGTCTTCAAGAATTACTTCGGCTTCGAGGGTTGGGTTTCCGCGGGAATCAAGGATCTCACGGGCAATTATTTCAGTGATTGTTGACATACAGTTTTTCCTTTCAGATAAGGCTTTGTTTTCATTCAAGAGAAATCATTATTCAATTATGCAACATACAAAAAAAAGAAATGAGATTCATGAGTAAAATAATTCTGAGTCAGCGGACGCAAATGAAAAAATGGTGGCAAATATAGATTCCTCCTTCGGAGGAGGCTCTAAGCTCAATTCGTCCAAATCTATAAAAAGGTACGACCCGCTCTGGGGTCGGGTCACCCTCCCTCGTATTTTTTTTCTATAAATCTTTGACCCGCTACGGGGTCAGTGCCTGACTCAGAATCTGTTAACTCCCAAAGATAAACTTGCACTATCATTGAGAATGATGTTAATGTACACCAAGGGCGCAACGAGTCGAATTGAAAAGTTAGCACATAATTTTTTCTCAGCATTAATTCGCACCGAGATTTCACGTGAACCACAATGGTGGCAAATATAGATTCCTCCTTCGGAGGAGGCTCTAAGCTCAATTCGTCCAAATCTATAAAAAGGTACGACCCGCTCTGGGGTCGGGTCACCCTCCCTCGTATTTTTTTCTATAAATCTTTGATCCTCCTTCGGCGGACAGGCTCCGCTACGGGGTCAGTGCCTGACACATAATTTGCATCCGCCATCGGCGGATTCCTACAATCTACTGATACTGGTGTTGCGAATGGATGGTAATTTAATTGCTTGGTACCGATCCTTTATACGCATACTTAGACGGATACAGACATGGTACTATCAGCCGAATTCTCATTTGGTAATTACTTTAAGTCGATTCTTATGCTTCCAGTAAATTCGCCACTAAAATTTCATGTGAACCAATCAGCGGATGAGGAGTACCTTCCTTATCATTGAGGATGACCCGGAGGTGCCTGTGGCGGTACACTGAATAAAATATGCGCCACTTGAGGATGTGGAGAGATCAATAATGATGGAATGAGAACCGGGGAGGAGGATACCATGATTATGTTGTTGAATAAGCTCGCCGGTAACGGAGTAGACAGAAGCAGATATCCGTGCCGGTTTGGAAAGATTCAGAATTAACTGAGTAGCAGGGTTGAACGGATTAGGATAAGCTTCGCTTACTGTTAGCAGGTTTGGCATTATAATATTCACGCCATCGTGGTTGAGTGATGTGGGGAACACCCATTCTACCCTGACGGCATCGGCGATTACGATACCGTTTGCAGCATTGTTTACGCTCACCTGCAGTATTGAGGTATCTGTCACGGTGAGTCTGTGAAGGAGATTCCACTTACCCCCATCGACTTTCTGGTTAACCCTGACTGTATGACCGCCAGCAGGCGTACTCAGATCATACGGTGTATCTGAAGCCCTGTTGCTATGCTGGCTCCACCAGGCAAATACATTGTAGGTACCAGGTTTGGGAAGATCGATTGTGTAGATCGCCTGTTGAGAGCCGTCACCAGCCTGAGCATAGTGGTAGTGTGCACCATAGCGATCAGGCTGTGAAGAGGAAACCAACCAACCGGATGTTGCCTGGAAAGATGCTCCGGGAATATCATCCACGATGGTGTTTATGTAATTCCGTTCCTTGTCAATGATGATATTGAGAAGGTGGAAATTGGAGTAACCTGAAGCACTGTAGGCAACAAACTTTAATTGATGTTTTCCATCCGGACGGTTGCAGACTTCGAGGAGGTAGCTTCCGTTCCCGGAGGAATAGTGTGCTGAAGGTTCGCCATTAAAAAGCACGACAACACTATCTATGGGTTCCTCACACTTTGTCTGAAAAGGGATTTGGGTAATTGCAGTGAGTATGGTGTCCTGAGGAAAATCCGGAGTTGTTATGAACGGTACATTCAGGTAGGAGGAGCTTTTGAAGAGAGGTGAAGTTATTGCAGAGCTGTATGCGTTTAGCATCTGCTGATTCATCGTCAGAGAAAAATTACTTCCGTTTTGAGACAGGGTATTCGCACTGAACCAATAGACAGTCTTCAATCGGGGATACTGATTTATATTTCTGTACAATGAATCAATCGCTGCAATACAGTATGCTGTGATATCTGCCGGGGGTTGTACACGGTTTGTGAAGTGCGCTGCTGCCCATTCGCCAATCATGATAGGTTTTGTGGCTGCATAACGATTATAGATCATTTCGAATTTTGACCGTGGATCAGCTGTGTCGGGTTGCCCGGAAGAGAGATACACCATATAAAAATCGATGCCCACCCAATCAACATACTCATCGCCCGGATAGTAATTATGGATATTAATAGCAGGGTTCAGTGTATCATGGGGGATATTATTAGGGCACCAGACCATAGCAACATTTGGGGCTACTTCTTTCATAATAGTGCTGATGAGCCGGAATTTTTCCTTATAGAGCGAAGGGTTTCCATGCCAGGCAGTCCAATTTCCATTCATTTCAGAAGCGAAGCGGAGAAAAACGGGGACTTTCAGATCACGTGCTTTCGCTGCCCAAGCTCTGATATATTCACCATCTGTGACTTCCTGAAGCCCGTTATCGGGTTCAAAGCCAATCTGTATTGCAGCACCGGCTGCGGCGTAACTCTCAGCCCAGGCGGGGAATGGATTACCCCAAAAAGCATAATTCAGGTATCCTGTGTGCTTTTTACCAGTCAGTGTTTCGAACGCAGAGGGATTGCCCAGTGCAACAGGATCATTCGCAATAAAAGCACCAATATAGACACCCTGAGG
>JAEXTR010000060.1 GCA_023406915.1 Bacteroidota bacterium | reverse complement strand
AATCAGCACCTTATTTAGGGTGGGAAGCACATTAGAGCTGATATTGATGTTTGTTGGGGCCTTAGAGTATTAAAGAATTTTCTTGTCGGTCAAAGAACTATCCGGCAGAAAATGCACTCCGGTAAGGGCCTCATCAAGGAGTGCTCCTTTTTTACTCTGAACAAACTCCTCTATCTCAGCTCCGCCTTTTTCCAGGTAGGTAACTGTGTACTTCTTTTCTTTGATAATATCTTCTTTAGCTAATTCAGTCTCTATCTGATCTAGCAGAGATTTTTGCGGTGATGCAATAATCAGATTTGTACCGGCGTCTGTTTCAACGCTGTAAAGCAGCGCCTGTACCCCAATCAATCCAAACATGAATACTGGGATAAGAATGGTGAGGATCAGGAAGGTCTTTGAAAAAAGCCTGTTCCTGATTTCAAGCATCATGACGGTGATCATTTTGGAACTAAACATGGCTTACCTCCATTGGGTCTTTCCCCGCCAATTCGAGGAAAATTTCATGCAGTGATATCTCATCTGCTATAAACTTATGAATAACCACCTTCTGATCTACTAAAAGCCGTAACAAATCCTGTATCTGTTCAGATTGGTGGACCCTGATTCCAACGGAATTACCAAAATTCTCAATCTTCTCAACCATCGGGTGCTTCTGAAGGAAGGAGATATCACCTTCATAACTCATACTTACGTTTTTTTGCGCAAAACGACTTTTTATATCCCGAAGTCCTCCTTCAAGAATCAGCTTCCCTTTGTTGATCATAGCAATCTCATCACACATCTTTTCGGCAAATTCCATGAGGTGTGTAGAGAATATGATGACTTTTCCCTCACGCTTCTTTTCAAGGATAATATCCTTCAGAAGGTTCGTATTTATCGGATCAAGTCCACTGAACGGTTCATCAAGAATGATGAATTCCGGGTCATGTACCATGGTGATGATAAACTGAACTTTCTGCTGATTACCTTTTGAGAGGTCCTCAATTTTTGACATCTTTCTGTCAGCAAGCTCAAATCGTTCAAGATACTCAAGTGCCTTTCGTTCAACTCCTCTCCCCTTTTTACCTTTCAGTTCAGCAAATTGAAGGATGGTTTCTAACACTTTCATTTTTTTATAGAGCCCCCGCTCCTCTGGAAGATAGCCAACTATGTTCTTAAACTCGTTGTCTACAGGCTTGCCGCGTAACAGAACCGATCCTGCATCCGGCAGATAGATATTCATCAGCATTCTGATGGTAGTTGTTTTTCCTGCACCATTCCGTCCGATCAATCCGAATATGCTTCCCTCCTTTATGGAAAAGGAAATATCATCAACAGCTTTCAGCGAACCGAATGATTTGGAAAGATTTCTTACTTCTAACGCAAGCATCTGGTATCTTTCATTTGTTTGAAAAAAAAAGTAATTTGCTCTTAAAACATTGCTCAAATTTATCGATAATTGAAGAGAGTTTAAAGGAATCATGGGTTCATTTTGCTGAACGGTTCTATAACTGTTTAAGCGGTGCCAGAATGTCCTTCTTTTCTTCCTTATTTGTTATATGGTTTTATTGAAACAATGTATTTTCTTAACTCGGTATTACGCGAACCAAACGAGTGTGATGCTATGATGAGTCCACTCCCGGCTACTTCGCCTCTGTTACTGCTTTCTGGCAGAAGGGATGGTCAGATACTCCATCTGCAAGGTGCTGAAGTACGTGCGTTATTTGGGTCGGATTTCCAATTTGCACCATGTGATTATACATTCTTGTTTCAGAACCATCCCCCATTCGGTGACGCTATCGGTAGGCTTATCCGTGGTGAAGCAGTTCCTAAAGTAATCAAACTTGCGAATGCGGTCTATCAGATTTCTACCCAGGAGACCGGATCCGAAAACTTTACCCTTCTTGCCTATCGCCTGCCGGATAGCAGCGATGGAGACCATGAAAGCACTAATGAATCCAATTCTGAACTGCACCGGTTGAATGATGAATTAGCTGCCCGAAACGAAGAATTACTCGAGATTGTTGCTTCACGGGACAAATTCATCTCCATTATTGCCCATGACATTAAAAACCCATTTACTGCACTCCTCGGCTTCTCTGAATTTCTCTTTAAAAATATTGACAATGTTGATAAAGAAGAGATTGAAGAGATTGCAAGGGCAATGTTCCAATCATCACGCCTGATCTTTTCATTCCTTGAAAACCTTCTCCAATGGGCACGGCTGCGTACTGATAGAATCGAGTTCAATCCTGTGATGATTGACCTTTATGCTGTTACCGAAGGAATTACCGAATTACTCACTGACAACGCCCAGCTTAAGGATATTACTTTGAGTAACGCAATTCCTGAAGGTACATGGGTGTTTGCAGATGAGCCTTCAATCAGCTCGGTGCTGCGTAACCTTATTTCTAATGCCATTAAATTCTCAAGAAAAGGCGGAAAAGTTACCGTTTCTTCCCAGATCAAAGACGATTACGTTCATGTTCAGGTTTCAGATTCTGGCGTTGGAATGCGTCAGGAGGACGTGGCAAAAATATTCCGCATAGATAAAAGTCATACAACTGTCGGAACGAATAATGAGCGTGGTACTGGTCTGGGACTTAAACTCTGTAAGGAATTTGTTGAGCGTAACGGAGGCACCATCTGGGTAGAAAGCACATTAAATAAAGGGAGCATTTTTACCTTTACACTCTATAGAAAAGTAAAGGCGGAGATGGTGTAATGGTTACTATTCCCTTCATGCAATCCCAAACCTCTCTTGAAAAAGTCATTTTCGATTTCTCGCTTGAGAATATCGCCATTCTTGACAAAGATCTAACGATTCTGAAGGCATCAAAAAACCTTATCGCTTTCCTTGAGATTACAGAGAGCGACCTCGGAAAGATTCGTCTTACTGAAATGATCGATCAGGAGAATAAGGCAGCCGTTCAGAATATCCTTGCAGACCATAGCAGTCAGAAAAATGGCACTTCAATTCTGTTCAGAACCAATATAATAAACCGTTCAAAGTCGCTCTATTTTTGTGAAATTAAATCTACTCTCTACACCGAAGAAACTGATGGTAAATCGTATCAGATCATTTTTATTGATGACATTACTGCACGGGAGCGTGAGCAGAATATCAAGCGTGCTATCAATGAAATCGCCCAGGTAGCCACAAAAGTAAGCAAACTGAAGACACTCTATTCTGAAGTGCATAAAATCGTCAGCACATTGCTTGATGCACGGAATTTTTACATAGCTCTCTATCACCAGGAAACTGAGCAGGTCTCTTTCCCCTATTATGTGGATGAGCTCGAAACACCTGAAGGACCTATCGAATTTCCCCCTGAGGCAATGGGTAAAAGCCTGACTGAATATATTATCACAAAAAGTGAACCCTTGTTGAATTACGAGGATGGATTTGAGAAACTCGAACAGGCTGGTGAGGTTATTCTAATCGGCGCACCCTCAAAGGAATGGCTTGGAGTGCCATTGAAGACATCAACTGGTAATACAATTGGCGTAGTAGCCGTTCAAACGTATTCAGATGAAGTCCACTACGATAACCGTGATCTTGAGGTCCTGTCCTTCGTTTCAACGCAGATTGCAATGGCAATTGAACGAACCCAGGCTGAAGAGAAACGCAGGGAAAGTGAACAGTTATTCAGAACTCTTACTGATTCATCCCTTACTGCAATATTCATGATCAGCAATGATCGTTTTCAGTTTTTTAACCCCGCCTGTGAGCGTCTCCTTGGCTATGATAAGGCGGGTCTTAAAGAAATAAATATCTCTTCTATCGTACATCTTGATCACCTCCAGGAGGTCTCTGAAGGTTTTAGACAACTTATTACTGATGAAATTAAGAAATTTGACCGCCAGTTAATGATTAACACCCGGCAGGGCGAAGAACGATGGATCAACCTGTCGACCGTAGCAGTTGACCTGCCTGGTGAACGCGCTATCTTGGGTAATGCATACGATATTACTGAGCAGATTCAGACTTACAACACTCTGAAGGATACTCTGAACAAGGCGGAGGAAGCCAATAGATTTAAGACTACCCTTATGGCGAATCTCAGCCATGAATTCAGAACACCGATGAATGGTATCCTTGGATTCACAGGCCTGTTGCTTGAAGAAATTGAAGACGAAGACCAGAGTGATATGCTTCAACGGATACTTGGATCAGGTAACCGGCTTATGGCAAGTCTTAATGCTATTCTCCTGCTTTCGAGACTCCAGTCAATTGGAAAAAACTTTAAAAGGGTGCCAATTGACCTCTTGAGTATGGTTGACTCACTCGTGAATGATCTGAAGCCCGAAGCTGAGAAAAAGAATCTGAACTTCAGTATTGAATCCACACTGACAACAGCCAGGCTCGCATCTGAAGAAGAAATGATGAAACAGCTCTTCTACAATGTGATTCAGAATGCAATCAAATATACTCCGGCTGGTAGTGTTACGGTGTCGATTTCATCAGAATGCAGGGATGCTAAGAAGTATATCAGGGTATCAATAAAGGATACTGGTATCGGCATCGCAGCAGAAAAACAGCGCACAATTTTTGAAGCATTCAGGCAAAGTAGTGAGGGATTAAGCAGAACGTATGAGGGGCTTGGACTAGGATTGACAATCGTGTATCAGATTGTTGAACTCAATGAAGGTTTTCTCTTCCTGAAAAGTGAGGAGCAAAAGGGCTCTGACTTTACAATCCTCTTGCCGGGCACTGAGGTCGTAGATATTGCAGGCAATGCTACGGAGACAAATGGTAACGGTGGTAACGCTGGATACACCATGATGTCAACCCGCAGCATATTGCTTGTTGAGGATAATCAGATCAACAGGGATATTGTGCAGTTGTTCCTGAAGGATATTTGCAAAGTCGATTTTGCTATAAACGCTGATGAAGCCTTGGCGATGGTGAAGGAGAAACCGTACCAGATAATCCTAATGGATATTAACCTCGGGCTTGGGATGAATGGAATCGAGGCTGCAAAGCAGATCAGAACCTATGATGGCTATGCTGAAACCCCAATTGTTGCTGTTACCGGATATGCACAACCCAGTGATAAGAAAAACTTTCTGGAAAATGGTTGTACACACTACCTTGCGAAACCATTTTCAAAAAAACAACTTACCGAATTAGTTCAGAACCTCTTCGAACCCAAAAACTAAAACCTCATACCCAGACTTACAGTCGGCATCATTTCAACGCTGTTCTCTTTCCTCAGTGGAGTTAGCCTTACATTAAAGGCGAGGTCCTTATTAAACGAAACGGCACTCAATACTGCATCTAATGCGCTTAGCAGGTGATTCACATACACCACCAGCAGTATCTTGTCAGCAACATTATAATAATCATTTGCATCACCGCGCATTTGAGAATAAAGCGTAAACATCGGCGATACATCAATTTCAATCAACGGAGATTGCAGATTCTGATCTGCCCATCCCTGATGATATTGCTTATACTTCCCAATCATTTCATAGTATTGTTGATGTCCATGGGGGTATATTCTGTGGGAAAAAGAGTCAGCAGCGGTCTCTGCTATGTTTACCTGTTCAAAATTGACTCTCTGCCACGGCTTCAGGTCTGTATTACCATTGATGGTAATTCCTAGCGAATCAGGAATGCCTAATTCAGCTTTGTATTTATTAATCCATTCCGAATACTTGACAACACTCCAGTTCTGGTCTGCATAGTTCTGGAATTCAACGGTCTTGTCATCCCCCTTCTTATTATACATGATCACTCCGGCAATCGCAGCAGCTTCTATCGCAACAAACCCAGCCGCCTTCCAATAATCACCATTATACACCTGACCTGCTCCGGGAACCAAAGCCGATAAAATACCAGCAAGTAAGGGGCTCTTCTTAGATGGAGCAGTGGTTTCCTCGAAATTATATACTTCAGGTAAAGTCTGTGTACCGATAATTTTGCTGTCCTCAGCAATATTTCCCGTTAATTGATACTGCTCCTGGGAAACAAGCAGTATCGGGAAAAGCAGTAATGAGAGGAAAGTTAAAGCTTTCATAAATCCATTCCTTATTCATCAATAAAGAAATCAAAACCAAAGAGCAAACCAGCATAGAAACTGAATTCCTGTCCATACACTACTCTTTCTTTCCGGATAACGCGCTCCAGTTTATCAAAACCGTATGCTACGGAAAAGAATAGATTCGTCGGGAACAGATAGAACGAATTCATTGCGATTCGTATTTCTGCTCCGACCCCTTTTTTCAGTTTGAAATTGTCAAATCCGTTCACATCGTAATTCCATGCATTTCCCACATCACCGTACAGAGTAAAGAAGATCTTGTCAAAGTAAAGATGTCCCAGCCTCGCAGCAATATCCCTGAAAAGCGGAAAACGATAGGCAATGTTCATCCACACCAGATCGTTACCCGACACAGAGTAGAATGGGTATGAACGCATCCCAACAAACCCACCCAGATAATTATCAAAGAAATCAGGCATCTGAGGTCCAAGGATCGTTGCGCCCCGCAGCCTGATATTTAGGGTGTGCCGCTCGAACGTTGGCACACTCAGCCAGGTATTTAACTCAAGACGCAGAAAATTAAACTTGTTATACTGAGGTTTCAATATCCCGTCAACTACTTCATACTCGCCTTCATTATTGAAATCGTTCCACTCATATTCAGCTTTGAATTCAAGTTTGCTCCCAAGTGGATTGATATCATCATCTCTGTAAGGTGTCTTGTGTGCGATTTCGTACTTCATCCCAAGCTTCCACCCACGGAGGTATTCATCTGTTGTGGTGGGATAAAGAGTATTGTTGTTTGGCAGCAGAAAACTCTCGAGAGTTGATACATACCTGCTATACGTAAGGCGTAACTCTAAATCATCCGATCTGGTGAGCAGGGTGTGATTTGCCACCAGATTTGCTTCAAGCAAATCATATCCTACGCCAGTTTTGATCGCAGGATACTCATCAAAAAGAATATCAACATCGGCTTTTCTTGAGATATTGTATAACTCCAGAGACAAACGTGGTATGAGCCCGAGATCAAATAAAAGCGGTAATTTATTCCGGTATTCAAAAAGCAGGAAGAGATCACGCTCCCAACGTGTATTGATAGACCCGCCTGCAAACAATGAGTAACGGGAGAGCATATCATTGGATGCT
The DNA here is from genome assembly GCA_023406915.1 of Bacteroidota bacterium. Taxonomy (GTDB): domain Bacteria; phylum Bacteroidota; class Ignavibacteria; order Ignavibacteriales; family Ignavibacteriaceae; genus JAEXTR01. The sequence continues at coordinate 8,018 of JAEXTR010000060.1, read as the reverse complement.
ATATAGATTCCAGGTTTGATCTTCTCGAGCGCATTATTACTGGTCGAATAGTTGTCAAACCTTATGAACGGAAATACAGACAAACTGGTGAATGATCCACGGTAGTCATCTGCCGGATATTCCCCAATTTTCCTGTCCTGAAAATTTCTCAACTCGTTGACAGGGAAATTCTGTATATCACCGTTCGGAGTATCTTCACCCAGTGGAGGATTTGCTGTCACCAGGTAACTCCCGGTCACAGGAGTATTCTGTTGATCCTTGCGTAATACGAATATCTTGTATCCGCCCGATGTATATCCGGCATAAACAATATCGCCGGTTTGTGACGCTGAAGGCATAAACGCGCCACCTAACACATTCGTCAGCCTTTGCTTTTCACCCGTTGCAAGATTCATCCGGTAAATATTGAAGATACCAGTTTCATCACTGGCGTACAAAAGATTACCATCAACATCAAAGGATGGATTTCTTTCATCATATTTTTCCTGAAAAACGGGTTTCATCCCGGAACCATCTGCCTTAACTGAGTAAATATCCCTGCCATGATGGTAGGAATAATCAAAATAGATGGTTTTCCCGTCGGGCGAATATTTCGGATTATAGACTTGTTCACCATCCTGAAAAAAAGTAAGCTGCTTAAAACCTGATCCATCAACTGCGATGGTACCAATATTCGTTGTACCGTCTTTCTGGAAGATGAACACCACGGAAGTGCCATCAGGCGATAAGGATGGCTGGTTTGCACGCAGATTGTTGGTGAGGCGTGTCTCGTCTTTCTCCGAAATATTATACACAAAGATATCATGTACATTATACCGGTGCGGATTGTCGTCCGAGAGCTTCGAATAAATAATTCTGTTCTGATCTGGCAGAAGAGAAAAGGAAGACCTTACTCCAGGAATCAGAAGTTCATCAGTTTTTGTATCAGTATTATATCTGAATAGTGAGGTAAGACTAAGATAATCAGAACCCTTATTTGAGAGGTACAGTATCTCTTTACCATGTGAAATAAATTGCGGATGGAAATTTCCAAAACCCTCTTCCCTGACCTTATCACCAGTGATCAGATTATTCCGGATTGAGGCTGTTCTTTTAAGGTAATCGGCCTTGACGAAAGATGTCCATTCATCATAAATTTCATCACCATCTTTCCCGAGTACATCTTCAAATGCTGCGTCAATCGTGAAATTTGAAAACTTGCCCAGCTTTGCAGTAACAGTACGAAGTTTATCTTCACCATACTTTTGCGCAAGATAACTGGTAAGCGCAAATCCGTAATTATACACCGACTCGTTCCCTAATGAAGTCTTCCCAAAAACTCCCATTTGGTTCCAGGTCAGCATATTATTATCCAGCGCATAGGAACGAAGAATCATATCCCGGTGCGAATCCCAGTTGTCGTAATCAAACTCCTTCCGCATATACTGTGCAGTGCCCTCTGCGAACCATGCAGGCATATTGATCGAAGCCAGCGGGTATGAAGTAATGATATTTGGGAAACCGTAGAGAATGTCCGGACGTCTTTTGTCCTCGTAATTCAGCCACTGAAGATAGATGGCTGGTACCCCTCTGCTGATTTTCATCGACTTCTGAATGTGCACCATGTGTGTAAATTCATGTGAAATCACGTTTCTTAACCAGTTGTGTGTACCACGAAGGTCAAAATCCAGTGCGCTTGTCCAGATTTCTATCTTGTTGTCAAAGAAATAGGTTGCGCCATTGCTATAATCATCAATATCCTTGATGACATAGTGAATGGTAGTTGGCTCATACTGGTAGAGCGACGTGATAGGCCCCCATACATCTTCACCAATCTTAGCCACAAGGCGTGCAGTACGCTCAGCTCCCTCATGGTAGTGCACTTCAAGGTGCTCGGTTTTGATGGTCTTCCATTTCAGCTCGGGATGAAAGGCATCAAATTGAGCTTGTGTCAGACCTGAAAAAAACACAAAAGCAATGAAGAGTGGGAAAAGACGATACTGCATATAATGGTTTTCTTTATTACTTTACAACTGCTATTTTGATTACTGCCGTGGCTGCATCACCTTGCAGCGATGTTGCCTCGACACGTGCAAGGTACACTCCGGTACTGATGCCTGACACATCCCAGGGGGTCTCATGCTCTGACCCACCGTATGCATAGTCACTCAACTCCGCAACAAAATCACCGGACAGATCATAGATCTTCACAGAAATCCGGCTATCTTTTTCGACATAATAGCGGATGTAAGTGATACCATCATAAACTGGATTGGGATAGTTGTATACAGTGCCCTTCGGCAGAAGACCTGCTTTTGTATCCTTAAATGCAGGCATAACAGCGGAACCGGAATTGGTAAGACTTCCTGTTGTACCGCTCCAGTAAATTGTGCCTGCCACACTTCCCAACTCCCAGCCTGTCATCACACCGGCATCAGACAATGTTACCATTGCTATCTTGCCGTTGTTATTAAACAATGCGGGTGGTGCAGTCAACGCGCTTCCACCGGAAACTGGGAAACCGGTGACTATTTTTCCTGTTCCGCCATCATAGGCAAACAAATCACCACTGGCTGAAACAACAATCACTTCTGACTTTTCGTCACCTTCAAAATCCGCTGCAACAGGATTCATTGCCAGTGAACTCACTCCGGGCATAATCGGAAAATTATCGGCCTTTGCTCCATTAAAATTATACGCCTCTAACACTCCATCACGGTTAAATAGGATATAACTGTTACCATCCTTTTTCAGGTCAGCTGCAGCTATATGTGTGATCAGGCGTGTGCTGGTAAAACGAACACTATTCATCTGTGCCCACTTTACACTTACTGGAGCATTGCTTCCTGATGGGCTTGGGTTTGCTGATTCACTGCTGGTGAGGAGTTCAAGCCTGTATCGGTGGGTTCCCGATAACTCATTATTCTCGTGAACCAGTATTGCAAACTGCACTGCATTTGATTTACTCGGTGCTAAAACAAAACGAACTGCTCTGCCTGTGCCTGAATGAAGTTCACCGCTGTTAAAAAACAGCTGATACTTTCCGGACGCATCGTTCACCAACCAGTAAGTCAGGTTCTGCTGTTCTGCGATACCTGCAACTTCAGCACCGGCTCCGGTTGAAAATTTCTTGAGAATAGTTGGTCGGGATTCAAGTGTTGCTGAAAAAATATTACCTGCGGTTGTACCCACAAGCACACTTCTTGATGCACCTACAGCCGGCGGCAATTCGGTGATCATAGGCACGGTTGAGACTGTCTCACCATCTGGAATTGGAAGTGAAACCTGGTCGGTTGTCACCCCATCATAAATGAGATAATGCAGGCTGGTTCCGTACGCCCCTACAACAAAGAGATTACCATTCACCTCAGCGATTGCAGGTGAAGGTATAGAGAACTGAGGAATACGGGCTACAAGACCACCACCATTATTCTCAACGTACAGAGTATCACCCAGTAAGTAAAGTGAATAAATACCACTCTTATACGTAAATGCTGTGCTGAAAGATGGATATCCGGAAGAGAAAGTCAGATTGCGGTGAAACAGAGGCTTTACCAATGTATCGCCCTGACTTACCCGGAAACTCATCCGGTTTCCTTTACTGGTAAAGTCAGAAAACTTTATGAGGGTATTCGCCCCCGAATTGGTAACTGTGGCAGGTCTGGTTTTCTTTGAAAACTCATTTTTATACAGCTCTGCATCGTTTTCCATGTACCAGAGATCAACATCCTCTCCACCATTTTCAATAACATCACCCAGAATAGTGTTGAACTTTTCCCCGATATCCTGGATGCCATCAGCTTCGATCACCCTGATTCCGCGACGCTTTTTATTAACATTGATTCTATTCGATGCTATCGCAGTATCAAGCACGGTCTGATCTATATGCCAGATCAATAATCCGCTGCCAGGTAATGCCCAGTCAAATTCATCAATATCAGTAATGATGCCATTCAGAGAATCAATAGAAATAGCATTGAACCCGGTAGTATCTTTTTCAAATGTTTTTTGCGTTACAGCTCCATTGACCAGCATGGTGACGGTAACACCGTTTTTAGCAACATCCCGTTGCCTGTTTTCAATGAGATAATACTCGGTTGCGGAAATAGGCACTTTGAGTATAACCGTATCAGCAAGCGTGGCAGCAAGTCTGCTGACAATCGAAATATCACCAACTGGATTTTGCAAAACTTCAGGCTGTGCCCAACCTAAATATATTTTTTCCCAGGCTGATGGTTCTGGTAGAAAAACCCCCGAATACCCATAGATAGCTTGCCCATCCATCAATCCAAATCTGCCGATGGCACTGGATCCGGTATTGGTATTGAATAAGTCTGGCAACCCCAAATGACTGGCAATACTTGAAACCAGTAAGCCATTAGTGGATATCTCGAAGAGATACTTGGAATTGAATGATGACAACTCCCTGCTCTCGGTCTGAGGAAGCAGCATACTATTTGTGATCTTGAAGTTTCCATTGTTTACTGGTATGCCCTGAAAACCAGTCCCAAAAAACTTTTGGAACATTGGCAATCCAATATAGAGACTAGGTAAATCACGTTCGTTACCCAGACTTCCGGGTAAAGCAACACTTCTTCCGACACCTGCATGAAAAATGGTGAACAAGTCATACTGCGAAAAATCAACCTCTGGATGTGCCTGGGATGCTAAGGTCCATACTTCCTGTGCAAATTCACCGAGTGGTTTGTAGTCGTCTGAGTTAATGACGGGAGAATAATCTCGCATTTCCTTTGACACAGTAACCACTTGTGGTAATACTTGATAAGCCAGGGGTTGTTTCCCACCAGAGGCTTTCTCAAAGTAGTTCTTTGCAAACAGAAGATGGCCTTCAAAATAGGCTTTATCATGGGGAAGTGGATCGATGATTGTCTGACCCCAGTTTTTTGAATAGATGGAAGAAAACTTACCATTACCAACGGTAGTGGAGTGATCGTCTTCCTGAAACTCAACCATAACGGCGAGTATTTTCAGTGTATCCTGGGTCAGTGCAGGTTTACCCGGCAGATAACCAGCCGGACGATTATGCATTGCGGATTGTGCATGTAATGTGCACAATCCGAATACAAAAGCAGCTATCAGAAGAAGTGTGTTCTTCAAAATTATATTCCTCTCGGTAATCCTTTAGTACTTTCAGCAACGGCTCCCCATCCAACAAGAATGGTGAAACGGAGAGTATCAGCCAGTGGATGGTTTTCACCATCTTTGAATACAGAAGTAGAAATATAGCTGAAATCAAAACCGTAGATATCATAACGGATGCCCGCACCCATGGTGATGAATTTACGGTTGCCGTAATTCGGATCTTCATAAAAATATCCGGCACGAAGGGCAAAAAGGAAATCACCCGGCTTTCCGTACCAGTATTCCAAACCCATTGAAGTTACTACATCGGCAAGCTCCTCACCAACTGATTTGTCACCCCATGCAGTAAAGATCGCTTTATAGAAATCATCACTGGATCCATCAGCATACTTTCTGACAAGCAATTTTGAGAAATCAAGAGTATAGGTAAGTGAGTTGAATTCATCATTCAGAAGCCTGTATGCAAACCCAAGACGGAAGTTTGTCGGGATAGGATCAGCCTGTGCCTGATCAATGTAGGAAATCTTTGGTCCAAGATTACTCAGATTCACACCTACACTGAAATCATTGCTGAGATCAAGACCAATCAAGGGAATTACTAAATCAGATGGACGCCACATATATCCGATATCAAAACTGATGGAAGTTGCAGTCCCTTCCCCTTTTTCCTGGCCTGTGGGTTTGTCTGCCAGTCGGCTGTGGATAACACGGAAGTTGAATCCAAGTCCCTGATCTTCTGATAACTTTGTTGCGTACCCAACGGTTGCAGCCATATCGTAGGAACGAAATGTGCCAATCGGCTCCGGTCCGGTTTCGCCAGTACGGACAAATTCACCATAGTTCATGTAGGTAATGCTGGCAGTGACACTACCGTCTATTTCTTCAATATAATTTCTGTAGGTTGCGTAGTCATAAAACAAGTCAAGTTTAAACTGTGGCAGCCAGTTACTATGCGTAAAGCTGAACTCTTGACCAGTAAGGAACGCAATGCCTGCTGGGTTCCAGAAAATTGCTGAAGAGTTATCAGCAAGTCCGGTACCAGATTCGCCAATTCCGCCGCCGCGTGAATCAGGGGCGATCAGCAAAAACGGTACAGCCGCTTCCCCCTGAGCTTTTGCCACATGCTGCAACGTCATTGCAAACAATACGATCATTACTACCTTGCTTAAGGTTTTCATGGATTATCCTCCGATATGAAGTAAGTATTTTGAAAGATGTAAAAAATCAATCCGTACAAGAATACAAACTTTAAATGTACTGATTTTTTAGCTATTATAACAGAGCAGGTATCAACGAACGATAGCGAATTTCCCTAATATATCTTGTTTTTTGGAGCCATCCGTACTTTGGACGATGAGTTTGTAAAGGTAAGTTCCATTTGCCAGCAGGTCGCCTTCACGGTCCCTGCCATCCCATGCAATTCTAACAAATTTATCATTTACAAAAGGCTGTTCAATGTCATGTACTTTTCTTCCCGCAACTGTATAAATCAGGATCCTGACTTTTACTGCTTCAGATAAGCTTTGCTGAAAAGTGAAGTAGGTATGATCCCTGAAGGGATTTGGATAATTGTAGACGTAATCAACTACTAAATTTTTGTCTGAAACCACTTTGAAACTGGCTTCTGACTGCGAAGGATTATTAAACACATCCCAGGCTTTTACTCGTAATGAGTATTCGCCCTCTTTCAGATCACTGAAGCGATACGATATTTTGCCTGATTTTCCACCAGCGTCCAGATCCCCCGTAAAATATTTACTGAAGTCAATCGGCGCAGATTCATTATTGTTCAGAATTCCTTCCAATCGGTGCCCCACCCCGGTCCCGGTTGTGTTAAGTCCGGTTTCATCACTCAGTTTTACCAGCAGCACTGAGTTTGGAGTCACAAGCATCGCATTTTCATACTCAGTGTTATCAAACAGGATATCAATAAAAGGTCCTTTACCATCATTGGTAATACTGGAATCTGTGCCTCCGACGGTCACATTTCCTGTAAACCCAAGTCCGTCACCCGAAGAATTATAAAAATAGAAGATAACCTTCCCATTCTTATTCTCGTAACTGATGTCCTTTGGAACAACAAACTCTGTTGCGAAAGAACCATTGGTCACCGAAATCCTGCCGTTGAAAATAATGCCGCCAGGCACAACCATCGTCTGATAGGTGCCAATCTCTGGTAGTGGAATCTCAGTTTCAGAGTCATAAACCGTCATGATCCCTTCGCCATTGAAGTCTGACCACGTTTGTCCACTTTCATTCTTGATGGTGCCCTTCACCGAAACGGTCCCTAATGCTTTAATTTGAGAAACTAACGTGGAAGCCTTACCATTGATCGAATCCACTGATGCATTGTACTGTGGTAAATTCAATCTCAGTGCGGGATCACAGAATAAATGAAATTTCTGGTCATTTGACTGATTATATGTCGTTTTTGTAATCTGATATGCCTTACCGAGCGTAATCGGCAGATTGAGTGTATCCCGCGGACTGACAAGCATCCGATAATGAAACTCATTATTCAGCTGGGCATTAAAGAATGAGAATACAGGTCGCACTGCTGTAAAGACACCAATAGCACCTGAGTTTTCCTTCACCAATAAGTCTTCGGTTGAACTGAAAAGTCCTACCCGGTCATAATACCCGAAATCACATGTGGCAGCAGTGAGGAAGAACAATCTGTCGTTCTTAAACAACGGTATAGTCGTGCTTTGCACAAATACTTGTTCGTGTGTCCAAAGTTCAGGACTCCCATGACCAATAAAATTCAGCAGGAGTGTACCATCATTCACCGCCTTTACAATAGCATTCGTTACATCCGGTTTTCTTCTGCCGAAACTTGTCTGTACGGTTGGGTAGGTTGTCAGATAAATCTTCTTTTGAATAATGGACTTGGGAATGTATCTGGTTGAAAGTGTCTCAGATTGCTCAGTGTTTGG
>JAEXTR010000206.1 GCA_023406915.1 Bacteroidota bacterium | reverse complement strand
CCCCAGGATACCGCCCAACAGCACCCCCTGAATCGGAGTCAACTGCAGCAATGAAACACCGATCAGTGCAATCACTGCAACTGATACACCAAAAAAGATCAGAGATAAGACCAGAGTAGATGCCAATGCCTGCCGAAGACTCTGGATGTTCAGCGTGACCCCGCTCTCAAAAAGAATGATAATCAGCGCCAGTGAAGAAAGAATCGAACCAACCTTTCCAAAGTCTTCAACTGAGACAATATTGAGTATTGGACCACCAATGATACCCATAATTATCAGGAGGAGTACATCTGGGATCTTCGTTTTCTCAAAAATAGCCGTAAATAGATGTGCTCCGAAGAAAATCAGACCTATAAACAGAACAACTTCAGCCATAAATACTCCATGATATCAGAAAACATTGCCCCGTTTAAAGAGAAAATGAGAAACCGTTATCATAATACCTGCAAAAAGGAATAGAAATCCCAGGTGTGGAAGTATTGCCAATACGCCAGCATCACGCCAAAGCACATTGAGGAAACCATCGATTGACCAGTACACAAGTGTGAATTTGCTGATCAATTGGATGAATGAAGGCATGAAGCTTGTTGGAAACCAGGCACCCCCGATGGCACTCATTAAAAGAATCAGGATTGTAGCTAATCCATTTGCTTGAGCAGATGTTTTGCTAACAGCCGAGAGCAACATACCGAAAGCCGTACACGCCACTGAGGCGGCAATGATAACGAGCATGAGGTTAGTGAAATTCGTAAAAATATCGATATCGAACAGCAGGTATCCAGTAAGGAATAAAATAGTAAGCTGGGTTACACCTAATGCGATATTAAAAAGATACTTGCTATACAGGATATGAGGACGTGTTACCGGTGAGGAGAGAATCCGGTACACAACACCGCTTTTCTTTTCATCGAACAACGATGAGGCAGAGGCTGTAATGGAAAAGAGCAGGAACATCATAGCCCACCCCCCAACCCCCCTGGTGGCACCCTGGTTCTTTTTGTCAGTTCCTGTGAGCTGGGTTTGTTCGATATTAATGAGCTCAGAGAAGAACTCTTTTGAATCCTGATCAGACTGGGCTGAAGTATCGTCAAGATTCATTTCAAAAAACTTCAGCGCTTCCTTCTGATCAACATTAAAGTATTTGCTGATTGTCCCTGCCATCTCCTGACGAAAGAAATCTGATGAGTCCTTGCCGAGGAAATTCTCTGACCTGCGGTTCATGGAAGCAAACAATACAGATGGTATCTCCTGCATTATTATTTGCTGCAGCACACCCATAGTAACTTTGCTTTCAAACTCATTCTGGGGATCAAAGTAATGTTTAAGCTTAACCCCCATTGCCGTATCAGTTACAGCATCAGCTGGTATGATCAGTGCTGCTGGTGCAACACCGCTTTTAACATCCATCTTTGCACGCACACTGTCATAGGTGAGCTCTTTCCCGTTCTCATCCCGATACATTTTTCTGACACGGAATGTCTCAGTGGTATCCAGGATAGATTCAATTTTTTGCATAGCGGGTGCTTCACTCTCATTCACCAGTATGAGTCCTATTCCACGTGGTGCAGATGCGGTTCCAAAAATCTGCCCAAATATGTAAATCAGGACGATCGGCATTACAAAGGTCAGCGCCATTCCAACCCGGTCAGCAAGAAAGAGAAGGAAGTCTTTTTTAATAAGTGCGAATACAGTTTTCAATCCCGTAAACTCCTTCCTGTCAGATGTAAAAACAACTCTTCCAGCTGCGGGCGACGTAGTTCTATGCTTAATGGAGGAACACCACACTGCTCAAGTGCATGAAAGATACCGGATAAGGGAAGCTCCTTTGGAGGTTTAATGATCAGGTCATCGCCTGAAAACTCGCAAGGATAGTGTTGCGCAGTGTTTCTAATGCATTCCGCGTATAATTGAGCATCCCTGACGATTATATCACCGGAAGAAGGATACAGGTTTAATAACTGCTGGAGCGTACCCGTGGCAATGATTTCTCCTTTATCAATGATCGCAATATTCTTGCACATCCGCTCTGCTTCTTCCATATAATGAGTAGTGTACACAATGGTCATACCTTCACGATTGAGAAGCTCAAGATAATCAAAGATCGCATTTCTGGACTGAGGATCGATGCCGACCGTTGGTTCATCACATAAAAGTATAGTGGGCTTATGAAGCAGTGAGGCGATGATATTTAATCTGCGCTTCATACCGCCGGAAAATGCTTTCACCTTATCCTTGCGGCGGTCATACAGCCCAACTGCTGAGAGTGACTCCATCATTCTTGCTCTCAGAACCGGAGCGGGTATCTGATAGAAGCTGCCAAAAATCGAAAGGTTTTCTTCAGCGCTCAGATCATCATACAATGCAATTGTCTGAGGGACGAAACCCGTTTTCTGTTTAATGCTTGCGGTATCTCTCGTGATATCAACCGAGTCATAGCTGATTGTACCTGAATCAGCTGCCAGATAGGTAACCATCAGATTCATCAGGGTTGACTTGCCGGCACCATTTGGTCCCAGGAGACCAAAAAAATCACCTTTTTGAATAGTGAGGGAAACACCATTCAGCGCAATGGTATTACCATACTTTTTAACAACAGACTTCAGTTCTATCATAGATATCCGGACATTTATTGATGTGAAAATAGTCAAAAGAGTTATAACGCTAAAATCATTTTTTCTTTTTCTCTTACAGCAGCGTCAGCTATGTATTTCTCTTTCATTTGAGGCGGATGAGAATCTGAAAAATCTTTGTCGGTGACGCCTTTTGTACCTGTGTGTCTTGTACCTGTGTGTCTTGTACCAAGTGATAATAAAAAAGGCTGACCAGAAATCCGGATCAGCCTAAAATTAAAATAAGAAGAACAACTTTCTATTTCAGGAGAGTCAGCTTGCGGGTTTGTATGTTATCACCAGCTTTCAGAGTGTAAAAATATGTACCGCTTGCAAGTTGTGAGGCGTTCAGGGTAACAGAATAGGTACCCGAAGCGAGTTCACCATGAACCAGTTGCATGACTTCTCTGCCAAGAATATCATACAGCGCCAATGAAACATAAGAATTCATGGGAACTGAAAATCGTATCTCAGTTGCCGGATTAAAAGGATTTGGGAAATTCTGCTGTAATGCGAATCCGGAGGGAACATCTGAATCGTTCACGCTGACCGGGATGATCCTGAAGAACTCAGAAGCTTTTTTAATTACCCTTGAAAACATCTCATAATTTGCAGTTGTTTCCAGTGGGAATCCAAGGCAAATCACAGCGCCAGTCGACTGTGAAGTGCCAAATGTACCATAGTACGCAACCCCTGCTCCTTTGTTGTTACCGTAATTCATGACAAGTGAACTTCCTGAAAAGGATGTAACTTCATCAGGATAATCTTCCTCATAGGTTTGCCCAATTGAGAAGGATAATCCGTTTAAAATTCCACTCGGAACACCTGTTGCAAGCGCTGAGCCTGCATTATCAGCAAGATATTTTGACTTCAGATATTCATTATAAAATAGTTTGTCAGAAGCAGTACCACGAAAATCAAGATCATAACCTATTTCACCGCCTGAGGTAAAGAATGCACCTCCGCCTTCAAGGTAAGAAATGATTTTTTCCTGCTCTGTTGCAGAAAATGTTTCTTGTGCAGTGCTCTCATCACCTACCAGCCAGAAAATTGCATCATACTCAGATAGTAGAATCGCACCGTTTGCCACAAGTGAGTTCCTTACCGTTGTCACCACCAGACTATCAGCACTTAGGGCACGCAGATATGGAACCGTAAAAGTATGTGAAGCACCTTGCCAGCTACCATTGTATCGCTCATAACCATCAACAATAAGGACTTTTAATTGCGCCTGGGCTTGACGGATAGAAGCACCCATGGCTGTTGACCAATTGCTCTCGGCGCCGGTTGAACGGCTTACCGATGCAACACGAACACTGACATAGTTGTACTGCCCTGTGGGCATGTAATCAAAACTCTGAGTTTGAACCTGTGATTCGTCTGCAATTTTACTCCAGGATTCACCATTGTAAGATGCATACAGCCTGTAACCCGCAACATCAGTCGTATCGTTGGTCCAGGAAAACCGGATCATAGTATCATAAGATGCGGAAAGCATCTCCGGCTGATTGAGTGAAAACTCGCTTTCCATACTGATATAGTATCTGCCGCCATACGTGGTGAGATCAGAAAGAGAATATGACCAGTAGGCAACACCCCAGTCTCTTGCAGAGGATTCAACTATCCTGAGACTGCCATTTGGGTTTTTATTAATGAAGAGTCTTACATGCCCGGATTTAAGCACAGCATCACCCGGGCGTATTAAATCCCAGCTAGTGTAAGCATATGAGATACCTGGCATCGCAGAGGTAGTTGCGTGATAGGTCAGCCCCCAGCAGCGGCTTACAAAGCCAGAACAGTCAACGCCAACCGCATGTGAAGTGATCCCCGCAGTGTTTATATCACCAGCGTACTGGTTATTCAGTAACCCCTGATCAAATTGAGCTACCGTATGAAATCCACCCCATTTATACGGTATTTTACCATTATCACCAACTACAAGCCAGGATGGAGTCTTCACCTGATCTCCATCAGGCGCAGTCGCACCGTTAGGAGCCAGATTCACAGACCGGGCTTTATAGCGGTGCAATACATACGACTCACCGGTTTTCAGGGTCTGAAGGCGGTCTCGTCCCATTGGCTTTTCCGCCGGGATTACAGTTGTAACAGCCTCATGAGTAGAGGTAAAATAATTAAAATGGACGTCGCGCTGATATCTTTCCGGATACAGAATAACCTGCCGCTGTGCGAAGCTTAATCCCGAGATTTTCACAATTTCAAAATGGTTCTGATCTGAAATGAAGTGATACAAATTCCCCTTTTCATCTACACGGAAATCTCGAATCGTAGTTAAGTATTTCAGCACAGGTACTGAGAGGATTGAAAGCACATTCCCCTGTTTGTTCGTAGTATAAATATAGCGATACACAGAGAGGGGCATCTCAGTCCTGTATGTGTCCACGACCAGATAAAAGTTTCCGGAAGCATCAACACCAATAAGATCAGCATAGCCCAAATCATTATTTGGGAACGCTACACTGAAGTCAGTGATATCGGGTATCCGGATAGAAAGCTGTGACCTGGTTACCGTAATCCTGCCTTTTTCCAGTCCATCGGTTGATAAAATCCCTCCATCATTCTGCAGTGCTTTTGGTATACCCGCCCATATATCCACAGAATGTACTGCCTCTGCAACATCCAATGTAGCATTTCGGGCTGAGCGTAATACGGGAGTAACTATATCTGTTGAAGGGGGTGTACTCAAACCGGTTTGAGTAAACGTGCCGGTTTTTGAAAGATGGTACAGATGCTGCGAATTGAAAGATGAAAACAGGAATCCATCGTTGTCAAGTACGAAAGAAGAGAGAGCGTAGATTCCACAATTTTCAATCCTAACCTTGTCAGGAATGCTTTCAAGGGGTACGGATACGGTTGTTTCAAAGCTCACCTGAGCGAAGCTAAGTTGGGAAAGAAAGAGTAGCATAGAAAAGAGGAGTTTTGACATAGTATCGCTCATGGAATAAATTGTTCGGTAATGGAAGTAATTTCTGTAGTTTTCCGGGTAATGATATATGGTACGTTCATTCTCCAGTTCTGATCCCCGGTAAGTGCCTTAAAAAATATTGAGGTGGTTATTTTTAGATTTGGACTCAGCGAACCAATATTATCGTGAGTAAATGTCTGCATTACAACAGGAATGTCAGAAGCAAAGTGACCGGTCAATGTTGTTGTATCATTATTTGAAATGTAATAGTCATTTAGCATCATCATACTGATTTCTTCTTCAGTCTTAATTTCGGGATGTTCTTTTTTAATAAGAGTAACTGCTTTTTCGCCCATCACAAACACGATAGGGTCGTAGGTCATGGAAAATCCGGTATCTGTCTTCCGTATTGATGTTATGTAGCAATAAATAGTATCAACTATTGGAGACGACTGATCGGCGTTGCTGATATCCATATTCTTCCCCGTATCTGTCCCCTGCTGATCTTTGCTGGTACAGGAGGATACAAGGAATAAAAGCAGAAGTGGAAGTACGAAGTATCGTTTCATTGAAAGTTCCGAATAAGAAAAAGAATGTATCTTATAAAGATAATAAATTACTGTGTGGTAATACAGGGAAAATGGAGTCTGAATTATTTCGCAATCACATATATCATGGTTCACCTGAAACTTTGGTGGCAAATTTTCTGGAAGCATAAATTGAGTTAAAATAATTGCCAATACTAATGACAATTCTACTGATGATATCATTTATGTGCGACCCCCTAGGGGTCGAATTGTGTTTTTTGCGATATTACTATAAATCTTCGATCCCGCTGGGATCGGTATCAAGCAATCGAATTACAATTTATTCGAAAAGCAAGTATCAGTAGATTGTTGAAATCCGCCTGAGGCGGAGGCGGATGATGAGTCAGGTACTGATCCGTCAGCTGACGGATCAAAGATTTATAGAAAGAAATAGAGAGAGTGAGGTCCGACCCCATAGCGGGTCGCACCTTTTTCAGAATTTGACGAATTCAGCTTAGATCCTCAATTAGTTTTTGCCTCTGAATTATCAAGTAATCCTATATCATTGATGAACAGGACCGAGGGGGCACCTATGCAACTGCCATATTTCTGTACCTGGTACAATTATTGACGCTTACATAAATGAGTCCGGTTTGAGGTAAGAATTACTTTCCAAGATTTTTGGATGGTGTAAGCCTGGCAA
>JAEXTR010000389.1 GCA_023406915.1 Bacteroidota bacterium | reverse complement strand
GAAACTGAGCATACACACGCTGAATCATATCAAGATTTTCGGTCATAGTATCAACCCTCTTCTGTTAAAGGCAGGTAAATAAATAGTAAAACAACATTGTAAATGTACGGAATTTGCATTTTTGATTTTACAGGTTGCAACGGTTTCTTCGTAAGACTGTTGATTATCATAACACTTATTCACCTCTTCCCGTTCTCAAGAACACCTGAGTTCCCTGTACCACTTGAATTGCAATTCGATTTCCCTTATCATTGGTGATTGTTTCACCAGTTCTTGGTAAACCTGCATGAACTTTTTGCAAAGCATAGCCGCATCACTCCTCCAATCCAGGGGAAAGAGTGCAATCTCCTTGCATAGTGGAAGCATTTCCCGTGAAGCATTCAGCAGAAAAGTTGCAGGTGTTCAGAACTATCTCTCCAGGGGGAAAGACAGGCTTATCCCCATTATTACCGGAACAGAAGCGGATGCTTATTCTGGACTTTTTGGTATATGGTTCTCAGGGAATGGAGCCGTCCCCATCGATTATCGTGCCGATGACCGCACAGCACAAATGAGACTGAACGCAGTAAATCCTTCACTGATCCTTGTTACAGAAGGTGGGGAATCATTGGCAAAGAAGGCATCAGTATGGTATCCTACTGCAAAAATTGTGATGGCTTCTGACATCCCTGATCATGACCCAACTGAACCAGAGCCTATGATACCAGGCAGAATTGCGGGTTTATATCCTTCCAATGATTATGGGGCGCTTATTCCAGCAACATTCGGAAACCTTACTGCACTTGCCCAAGCCTTACACCCCTTTTTCAATGTGGAAGCTGAAGGAACCGTTCTTCAGCAGGTTCACCCTGCTTATGTTTCGTCACTGCAGGAATTTCTACCACCCCTGATTGCAGGCTGGACACTTCATCTGGATGATCACACAGTCCCCCTTCCTGAATTAATAAATAGTGGCAGTGCCACCACAGCCTTTTTCCGTCCGTCATTACTCCATCCACTGATACCGGCACTAAAGCCTGGATCATTTCAGACTATATTCTGCTATGGCGAACCGCTTCCCGTTTTTACTGCGAAGGCAGCCGCTGAGAGTACTGGCGCACAGATTATCAATCTGTTTGGCATGCCGGAAACTACGGGACCGGTTACCGCACATCAGTTCGACCCAGGATCAGAGAACTACCAACACCAGTATGATGCACTTCCGCTGGGTAAACCGCTAACAGGCAGCAGATTTCGCATTGCAGGAGAGAGTGAAGCAGGTCCGGGAGAGTTACTGATTGCAAGCAATCAGGTGTTTTCCGGTTACTGGAACAACCCCGATAAAAACGAGTCCATTTTTGATATTTCTGAAGAAGGGTATTCAACCGTCAGTTATTTGAAAACCGGTTTGATGGTAAGAAAAGCCTTTGATGGAGAGTACCGTCTTTGCGGTTCATCGAGCCCAAAGAATACCTACCTGAGCGATAAAGGGAGTGCCGTGGAGTCTGCCGTAAGGCGTTATTCTTTGGCTCTGCACCCTCTCGTGCTTCCAGAGGTTAATGAGCTCGGGAATCCTGTCACGGTTTTGTGCTGTACCGGAGATGTAACCGAACAGGAGTTGCGCAGTTATCTTGCTGCAAATCTTCCAGGCGAGCAGGTGCCGGAAATCATCATTGTGTTAGAATCGTATCCCCGCACACTTGATGGCAGGATTGACCGGAAAGTACTGAGAGCTACTGCATCAAAGTATTTGGGGTGAGGGGGGGGTATGCGATCCTATTCATACCGATGTGAGAAACATGGTGATATATTATTAGTATGATTGACATTTCATTTTGCTATTAAAAAAAGTTGAAGTCCTTTTAAAGCATGGTGTATATTCAAACTTAGTTGAAAAACAAAAAAGGAAGGCTCACAAAAATGATTAACTTTAATTGACAAAAAAAAGATCATTGTTAAACATCTTTTTCGATAACAATAGCAATATACTTAATAACAACAATGCTTAACTGTATTACTAAGTTCTCAATTGCATTAAACGCTTGTAGATTAGACTTATGGTGGATAATTCCTTTTAGCTTTAACAATTTATCAGGAATATCGTCGTCGTAATGAGCTCCACCTTCTTTTTCTGCAACGAGTCTAATTACTTCATTCGGAGTGTATGTATAACCAGCATAAACTAGATATGGCTCGTCAAGCCAGTCTTTAAAAGTAAATTTTACAAAGAATGGTATGTTGGGATTTTCGATAAACAGGGGTTGAGGAATTATTTGGAAAACAAGACCAGTGTCATTAACAAATTTCATTCCATAACATTCTAAGTTAACAAATTTTTCTTCGGCAAGTTTTAATAGCAAAGGATTGAGCGATCTAGTACCATGACAAATAAGAGCTCTAAGTTGAGCGGATATCGGAATGAGATATTTTTTATCATCCCCCACTAATTTCGGTATCATTTCTTGTAATAGTTGTGATGCATGATTAAGTTCTTCTTCCTTTGCTATAACACTCTTTTTCACTCTCTTAGCTCTCTATATATTTTAAAAAATAACTAAACATAGAATAGATTAGCGTAACTATTGATGAACAAAGAAGTTAACTTCATTAGAATATTACTAATCAAATAACTGTTCATTAAAATAATAACATTCGGTAATCATTCCATACTTTATTTTCACTCAAGAGTTTTCATTCTCTATCAGAAACGATAATAAGTTGGCCAACGAAATTTCACATAAACATGAACCATAGGGCACAAATGAAAAATCAGTGGCAAAGCAATCTGGCTATAATGTCAAACATAGATATGCGACCACCTTCGGGGTCGGATTTTTTCTTTTATCCGTTTATCCTATAAATATGGTACCCCTTCGGGGGACGCCTAATATAGTCCAACGCAAAAGACTCAGACTTCGGGCATTCTTGTTAATGATTTTTTATAACCCACAAATTGAAATATTTTTGTCAGTTAGAGATGATGGGGAAACTGCCACCGAAACTTCCGGTGAACCAACCTTGACCTTAGCCCATTTTCTCTAAAAATCCTCTGTTTTCAACCATATTCTGCAATCTGTAAATGGGTATATTTAAAATTGTGGTTTTTTAAAGTTTGCCTCTGATAGGATGCAGACACTGAATTGTGCCTTATTGAATTGATGCCCTTACCTCTTGTATGAAAAATAAATTACTGGAAATTCTCGTTATTCTGCTGGTTGCCGAATTACTGGTGGTCGGATTTGCGTTTATTGCCGGGGGGAATAATCTTTTAGCATTCCCAACGGTTTCGGAATTGTTCGCCTTTGAACGCGTTGGTCCGGCTGAAGGTGTAGATACACTCCTGTCCGGATATGAAAGAAGGCTTTCTGAATCCTCACTGAACCCAGACTCGCTTCAGACCAGTTTCTCTCCTGTATCCGTTCCCATTGAAAATCCGGTTTCGGGCGGGAAATCCGCACTGGATAACTTCTTTGATGCCGTGATCTTTGAAAGTAAGTCAAAGGTTGTACGCGTCGCACACTTTGGTGACAGCCAGCTTGAAGGGGACAGGATATCGTATATCCTCAGGAACAAGCTGCAATCAGTGTTCGGCGGGAAAGGTATCGGATTCCTTCCTATGGCAGACCTTGTAGGTCCTGTATCATACTACCGGAACAGCTCACTCAACTGGACAAAGTACCTGGTCTTTAATAAACCCCTTCCGGGTGGTGAACCATACGGGTTGGGGGGTATTGCGTTCAGATTCTCCCACTCCGCAACCATTGAAGACTCTGTTGAAGTAACCGCCGACGCTCCCTTACTGGAAGAAGGCGCAATCCCTGAACCTCCCCTTGAGGAGCCTGAAGAACTGATGCCCGATACTTCCGTGAAAAAGGATACTGTAAAAAAGAAACGGAGCAGAACCCTCTACTTCAGCGATGCAAGAATCACGTACCGTCTTGGCTCTGTGCCGCAACAGGTGGAACTCCATTATGGAAGTGTGAATCAGAGTTGCTCCCTGACCGTGAGGCACGGGAAGAGTAAGACGCTCCTGCTTGCTGTTGATCTCCTTGAGAGCGCAACCCCGGGATCAAAGTTGAATATCCTCACCCTGCCACCAGCAGAAAGTTATGAGATGGTACTGACGGGGGATGAAAGTCCCGTATTTTATGGCGTGTATGCAAACGCCTCTTCAGGTATAGCTTTGGATAATTACTCTATCAGAGGGCACAGCGGCGCTGGGCTGATGAGAGTCAACGCCGGCTTTGCACAGTTGCAGAACCGCCAACTGAATACAAAGCTGCTGATATTTCAGTTCGGCGGTAATATAGCGCCCTTTGTGGATTCGCAGGGGGAGGCAGCTTGGGCAGAAGAGCTCTACTTTAATCTGTTTGAAAAATACAGAATCATGTTTCCCGATGCATCAATACTGGTCATATCACCCGGTGATATGGGAACAGTACGGAATGGCATCTTGCAATCATACCCGGGCATGGGTATGATACGCGATGCAATCAGGAGAGCTGCGCGCCGTGCCGGATGTGCCTACTGGGATGCCCTCACCGCAATGGGGGGACCACAATCAGTGATTGCGTGGTCAGCAAAAGGACTCGCTGCAAAAGACGGACATTTATCTGATCGTGGTGCAAGAATCATCTCAGCAGAACTGCTGAAAGCACTGATGAATGAATTTGTGGACTATAAGAAAAGAAAAGGGTTGTAAGCCACCGGCTGATAGTATTGTATGAGTAATTTTTTTGATATCCTGACGTTTTCACCGTATGATCCGCTCCGGTTCAACTCTGTGTTCTTCTTTATTCTGTTCACAGCTTTCTTTGCAGTTTACACCGTTGCTGCAAACCGAATTCGCCTAAGAAATATACTCCTCCTCATTTTCAGTTATTATTTTTATTACCGGGTCAGCGGAACCGCTGCAATCATTCTGCTGGGGATATCCGTCTCTGATTTCTTTATCGGGAAAAGTATTGCAGGGGCAGAATCAGAAAAACGGAAAAATATGCTTCTGTTACTTTCGGTATGCATTGATATTGGACTGCTTGCATACTTCAAGTATACCAACTTCTTTCTGGAGCAGTGGCACTACCTTGCAGGAACCGAATACCAGTTTTCACCCTTGTCAATTCTGCTGCCTGCGGGTATCTCCTTCTTCATTTTCAAGTCACTGAGTTACATCATTGATGTGAAGCGTGAAGTTACTGAGCCCGAATCTGACCCGATCAACTATCTCTTGTATGTCGCCTTCTTTCCGAACATCCTTGCCGGTCCCATCTCAAAGGCAAGAGATCTGTTACCTCAGTTCCGGCTGCCAACTACAATTTCATCCGAGACAATTGGAAAAGGGCTCTTTCTTATAATGGGGGGAGCATTTAAGAAGGTGGTGATTGCCGATTACCTTTCCAACAACCTTGTGCAGCGCGTGCTTGAAGGTCCATCCTATTTCAACCCGATGGAAACCCTTTTCGCTTTTTATGCTTCAGCACTCAGGTTTTACTGTGATTTCTCCGGATATACAGACATGGTTATTGGAATTGCGCTCCTGCTGGGGTTCACAGTACATCCCAACTTCAATCAGCCATTTCTTGCAGCAGGGGTAGCGGACTTCTGGCGCAGATGGCATATCACCCTGAATGAATGGTTTTCCGATTACCTGTATTATCCGCTGGCATTTGGTCTCAGATCGATGAAGCTGGTCGGTGCTATCCTGGCAGTGATGCTGGTGTTTTTTATCTCAGGGTTATGGCATGGTGCAGCGTGGACTTTTATCATCTGGGGATTATCCCACGGAATTTTCATATCACTGGAATTGCTGTTTGCACCTCTGATCCGAAGGGCAGAAGAATCCCCCTTCCGGAAGCCATTGAAAGTAGTCTCCGTGTTTATCACATTCCATTTTATTGCATTATCATTTATCCTTCTGCAATCAGATACCATCGGTACAGCAATGGTCTTTTTCGGGAACCTCTTCGCAGCACCAGATTTTTCCCTGTTTGGGAACTGGTACGAAGTGTATCAGGGACCGCTCTGGATCATGATTGCAGGATACCTGCTCCACTTTTTGCCGGAACGTATGACCAGTGGAGCCATTGATCTGTTTACCCGTTTGCATTGGATAGGAAAAGCGGTCATCTTTTTTATCTTTATTGTTCTGGTGTATCAGGTTTTCAGTACGGAATCGCTTCCGTTTATTTATTTACAGTTTTAAGAGTTTTTCATGGTATTTCGTTTCCGTGCATTGCTAATCTGCACCATTCTGTTTTCTGTCACACTTTCTGCACAAATAACTGCACAGGACAGCGTCGACTACCCATTTGTGAACTGGGATGCAAACCATATTTCAAATGGTGAAGAGGGGCTTACCCCCTTCTTCGAAAAACTGCTGACCACCCAGGAATCTGCAACTGGATTTGTTACCCTGTATCACATTGGTGATTCTCATATAGCATCAAAGGCATATCCAAACAGCCTGGCTGCTAATCTGCAGAACTATTTTGGTAATGCTGGCACTGATGTTACTGCAAATAATCCTGCGGTACGAAAGAAAAAAAAGAGAACGGTCAGGAAGAAGAAGAAAAAGACAGTTAAAAAGAAAACCACACGGAAAAAGAGCACCAAAAAGAAATCAGGCAAGAAGAGCGCTGCGCTGTATCAGGAGATGGATCAGTTTTATCAGTCCCATTTTCTGCCTGCCGGTGATATGTTCGCTTCACTCGGTTCTGGTCCGTTACCTTTCCCCTCAGTGAATGATACCATTCCTGATCCGGATGATTTTCCGATGCCTGATGATGAAGAATTTCCGTTGCCATCCGATTCAGTAGCAGCAGATACGAATGCGCTCACTGCATTCAATAGCGGTACCGGTATCAGGTATTATGCCTATGGTGATTATGGCAAGACCTTTTCCTTTTTTGCGCAGTCAGAATTAATGGTCCGTCACCTGGGGGAGTACAAGCCTGACCTGGTCATTATTTCTCTGGGAACGAACGATGTATGGGTACGGGGAGCTGACCCACAGGCACTGAAGCAGACGATCGACCGCCTGGTACAGCAGATTAAAGCAATTATGCCGGATGCATCTTTTCTCTTTACCACCGCTCCGGATGGTTTCCTCAGGAGAAAACGAAGCAACCCGCATCTGCTTGATGCACAAACTGCCGTGATTGAGTATTGTAATGAGCATGGTTATGCTTACTGGGATCTGTTTACTGCAATGGGTGGTAGCGGTTCTATGAGGGACTGGCACCGAAGCGGACTTGTCTCTGGTGATCTGATCCATTTCAGCCCGGCAGGGTACACCTTTATCGCAAAACTGCTTTCAGATGCAATCATCAAAGAGTATGAAAAGTTTGCTGGTATTGAAGAAACTGATAATGCCTCAACAGTGCAGTATTAAAGGAGAGTGAGTAAGGGGGTTCAGCTTTTCGTGAGAGTGATAACCAGAAAATGGATGTATCACCCTCACGAAAACTCAGGCTTTATTGAATTTTTATTGAGACGGGCTGATCGGCTGGTACTCTGATCAGTAGCTGACGGTGGTAATGATCGTAATGGTACATACCAGCTTTTGTGTCAGCAGGTATTGCACTCTTCACCAGTTCTTTACCATTCATCTGTACACTGCCTTTATCATCCATATGAGCAATCTTCAGCAGATATGTTTTTACTTCCGACTGAAATTCACCTTTCTCCTTACGAATATTCAGAATCAGCGCATCGGCATCAAAATCAGCAGTGAAGCGGGTCAGGCTGAAATTCCCTTTCTGATACTCTCTGGTTATTCCATCATCCTGATACAGGGTATACGAGGAGCGGACAGCTGGGAAGACGGTGACTTCAAGCTCTTCTGCCTTCTTCTCACCTACATACTGCTGAGGCTCACGGGTAACAAAGAATCCACCTTCTTTGAGGAAATAAGGGATCTCTTCAAGAGGACACTGCACGGTGATCAGTTCTCCGTTTGAAGTAATAACCTCACCACTGTGGAGACCATACCACTTCCCTTTCGGGAAATACACCTGCTTTTTCACATCGTTTTCGTAGAGCACTGGCGCAACCAACACCTGATCACCGAACATGAACTGATCAAACGCCTGTTCCTTCATTGTTTCGGGATCAGACTGATATTCAAGGAACATGGCACGCATGACCGGCAAACCTGTAACAGAAGACTGATACAGCTCATTATACAAGTGTGGCAGAATCCGGTAGCGGAGTTTGATTGCTTCACGGTTCAGTTTTTCATGCTTCTCACCGTACGTCCAGGGTTCTTTATCAGGGGAATTGATTTCTGCGTGAGCACGGTAAAAAGGTGTAAATGCGCCCAGCTGTAACCAGCGGGTAAAGAGGTCGGGAGTGGGTGTACCGATAAAACCGCCAACATCACTGCCAGTGAAGGACATACCAGTTAATCCCATGCTGAGGGGCATGTAGAGTGCCAGCCTGAGATGATCCCAGCTGGAAACATTATCACCTGTCCATACAGAGGAGTAGCGCTGAATACCTGAAAATCCTGCACGGGTCACTACAAGGTGACGATTATTTGAGTGCTGATAAATGGCATCCTTTGTTGCCTCTGCCATCTTCAGTGCATACACATTATGAATTTTTTTATGGGAGGAAATCTTTCCTTCATCATTGAACATCACGATATCAGGAAACACCTGACCCCACACCGCAGGCTCATTCATATCATTCCAGAATCCGGCGATACCCTGCTTCAGGAGGTTGCCAAGGTAACCACCCCACCAGGTGCGGGTTTCTTTTTTCGTAAAATCAGGGAAGAATGACCATGAGGGCCAGACCTCACCCTGATACGGAATGCCATCGGGATATTTCGCAAAATGATCTCCTGCGAGTCCTTCCCGGGCAACAGCGTAGTTTGTATCTGCCTTTACACCGGGATCAATGATGGTAACTACCTTGAAGCCCTGAGCTTTCAGGTCTGCAAGCAGTTGCTGTGGATCAGGGAAGCGTTCTTTATCCCAGGTGAAGACGCGGTAACCATCCATGTAATGGATATCGAGATAGATAACATCACAGGGGATGTCACGCTTACGAAATTCAGAAGCAATCTCACGCACTCTTGATTCAGGATAGTAACTCCAGCGACTCTGCTGGAATCCAAGCGCCCACATTGGGGGGAGTTCCATCAAGCCCGTCATTGTGGTATAGGTGCTCACCACATCCCTGATGGCAGGACCGGCGATATAGTAGTAGTCCATATCACCCTGTTCAGCACCAAACCAATAGAAGCGGTTATTGCTTGCGCCAAAATTGAAGTATGACTTATAGCTGTTGTCAAAGTAGATACCGTATGCAGAACCACCGCGCACACCGATGAAAAATGGTGTGGAAACATAGAGCGGATCGGTGCCAAACTTGTAAGCCGGGGTGTCGGAATTCCAGAGCGTGTACTGATTATTTCTTCTGCCCAGGTTATGTGCTTTTTCACCAAGCCCAAAGAAGCTTTCATCATCAAACAGGGTTTTGTAGCTTCTTACTTCCTTACCGTCAAATGTTACGCCGAAAGCGGGTTCATCCTGATTCATGATGTTACCCTGTGGATCATACACGGTGACCCTGACAGGATTTTTAGCGATGATAATTTTCATCAGGGAGGTTGACAGTGTGATTGATTCCAGTTCTTCGGTAAAATTATACTGTGGCTTACCTGATGGTGGATTCACAATTGCGTATGATACGGCTTCAGTGAACACACCAGATTGAGATGCGCGATAGCGGAAGATATTTTCCGAAATCAGTTCCACCCTGACACTGCCATTTTCAGCATGCACAGTAACCATGCCCGGGGTATGGTCTACCGTTTTGGCATTACCGATAAAGGTAAGAGAGGTCTGTGCCTGCACTGACAAGTTTGCAAGGACCAGAAACGAAATCAGAATCACAAAGTTTTTCATATCAGCATAACCTTCTGTTTAGGTGTGAGGATAAGTCCGGTTACAGACTGATGATATCATTATACACAATAAACGCCATAAGGATCATTAACAG
>JAEXTR010000384.1 GCA_023406915.1 Bacteroidota bacterium | reverse complement strand
CAATAAACCCCGGGTACCCCTACTCAAGGATCAATGCAGAAATACGCTTGCTGTGCTTCGTCTTGTCAGTAAAAGCTAATACAACGGCAGTTTTGCCCACGGTACCGTGGGTAATAAATGTCTTGCTGCCATTTAGGTAGTACTTATTATCCTTCTTCTCAGCCATAGTCTGCATTCCTGCTGCATCACTTCCAGAGACTGGTTCAGTAAGTCCCCATGCACCAATAACCTTGCCCGAAGCAAGATCAGGGAGGTACTTCTGCTTTTGTTGTTCACTGGCGAATCGGTAAATATGATTGGTGCAAAGCCCGTTGTGAGCAGCTACGGTGAGTGCAAGAGATGGATCAACACGTGCAAGTTCTTCGATGATCAGGGCATATTCAACATATCCCAGTCCGGAACCTCCATACTCCTCAGGAATGAGTATCCCCATGATGCCCATCTCGCCAAGTTCACGTAAAAGGTCATAAGGAAATTCCTGACTTTCATCATACTCCATCACAACCGGCCGTACACGCTCTTCAGCGAAGTCCCGAATCATTTGTTTTAAATGCTGCTGTTCCTCAGTGAGGTTCAGCAGAAAACTGCTGTCTGTTCCGTTCATAGTTTGCCCTCTTATAAAACGGTGGTTAAAAACGATTTTTAAATGCTTCGATTATGCTTTCTGCTATATCATAGGGTGATACTTTTCCAACAACAACTTCTCTGACTGCGTCAACAAGTTTCTCTTCATTATCCTTTTTCCACAGCTCACGGATTATCTTCGTTTCCACAATATCCTTTATCCGTTCGCGTGATTTCTTTTCTCTTCGTGAGAGAAATGTCTGAAACTTCTCCTGATGCTCGCGGTGGCGGGAAATTTCTCCGGCGACATCCTCTAATCCTTCATTCTCACTAGCGATAGTTTGCACGATTCCAGGCATCCAGGTAGTCTCATCATGATCCCTGAACTGCAGCATGCTTTTCAGTGCAGTAACAGCCTGCTCTGCACCAGGGCGGTCAGACTTATTCACAACAAAGAAATCCGCAATCTCCATTATTCCGGCTTTCATCGCCTGGACAGCATCACCAGATTCAGGAACAAGCACCACAATGGTGGTATCAGCGGCCTTTACAATATCCAATTCAGACTGCCCGACTCCCACGGTCTCATACAGTATCAAATCATACCCGGCTGCATCGAGAACATCAGCTGCATCAACGGCTTTCTTATTCAGTCCGCCCAGACTTCCACGGGTTGCCATGCTTCTTATAAACACACCTTCGTCCCTGCCAATCTCGCTCATCCTGACTCTGTCCCCGAGTAATGCACCACCGGTGAATGGTGAAGTGGGGTCAACTGCGATTATCCCGATCTTCAACCCCTGTTTACGGTACCACTTTGTCAACTGATTTGTCAGTGTACTCTTTCCTGACCCGGGGGGGCCAGTGATTCCAATGCGGTAGGCATTTCCAGTCTTTACATGGATCTGTTTGAGTAAAGTTTCGCTTTCCGGGTATTCTGATTCAATATATGTTATGGCTCTTGCAATGGTTCTTTTGTCACCTTGCACTAATGCTTCAAAAAACTGTTCAGTCATTCTGTATTCCAAATCGGTAGAGGTTATGATAAGTAATATACTCAGCTACTTCAGGAGGAACAAGAAAATTGATACGCTGGTTCTTTTCGCTCCTGGTCCTTATGTCTGTTGAACTGATTTCAATATGTGGTGTCCTGATGAAGTGGAATCTTTCTTTCTCAATTACCGGATTCGTTAGCTCTGCAATGCCGCCCCTTCTGGCAACCACTACAGTTGCTAATGTAAAAATCGTTTCATACTCTTTCCATTCATGGAACCGTGGAATCTGATCATACCCGATCAGCATATACAAGGCTCTACCCGGTTCACTGAAGTGTCTCAGGGTATCAACCGTGAATGATGTACCCCCTTGCTCAATTTCCCAGTCTGATACGCTCATCCCTTTGATGTCTTTCACCGCAAGTCTGCACATCTGTAGCCTGTGCAAAGCCATACTGTCCTCCTGCTTAAAAGGGGAGCGGTATGCGGGAATGAGAATCAATTCATCCAATTGGCACGATTCAATAAAATGCATTGCGCTGATCAGGTGCCCGTGATGCACCGGATTGAAAGCACCACCAAAGATTCCTGTTCGCTTCATAGGAAATCCTTAAACTCAATAAACAATTCTGTCAGAGCCTCATGGCGTTCACGTGAATTAAACTCTTCACTCTGTTTGGTTGAAAGAAACCGGTACAGGTCAATAAATGAACCCCAGTCATGGAGTTCCCAGCCTGCGCGTACCTCGAAACTCCTGTACTCTTCAGCAGATACACTTCGAAGGTAGTGATCATAGCTGTAATACCTATCGGTAAAATGGGAAAATGCAGATGGGTGGAGCGCATTCACTCCGGTAAAGCAGATGGTATCATACTTTGATCTGCCTGCACAGCAAACGCTGTCATCATAGTTGAGAAAGTTTATTGTCTCAGCAAACATTCCTTGTCGCAGGTCCATAACAAATGGTCGGAGAAGAATTGTGAATGGAACATCCTGTGTATAATGCGCCATCAAATGTCGTAGACTCTCAGTCTTTCGCTCAGGATCAATAAACTGAAATTCAACCCTCTCCTGCATTTTAAGGTTAATGGTGTCACTGAATTCCCGGTCATGGGCATCCAGGCAAAACACCTTTCTGAAGTTGCCCGGTAGTTTAAATAGATTGTCTGCGGTATTGCAATACAGCGTACTGTACAGTTGGCATGAATGTTCCCGCTGCATAATTGCGAACGGCGTCGTTTCAGCCGCATTCAGTATTGGTAATGGTGGCACAACAATGATATTGACCTGCTGTTCAGCCATAGTGTTCAGTGCTCCTGTAAAACCTGATCCGAGATCAGTGAATGCATCTTATTCCGATAGTACACAACTTCCTGTTCAAGCAGGGTGTTTGGCTTGTGTCCTGGTTGTTTCAATGCGTGTTTCTTGAATGCCAGTCTTATCGCAGACCGTACATACAGTTCCTTGATTCCCTGGTGAATCCAACCATCCCGGTGCCTTAGGTGTGAACTCATGATACCTGGATGGGTTGCCGGGATGATCCCTAAATCAGCTTCCTCTTTTAGCTCCTGAAAGATGATCTTCTCTTCATTTATGAGCAGAGCTCTGAAAACTGCAACTGACAGCAGCACCGCTACGATAACAAAAAGAAAGGAGAGCAATACCGTATCTTCCGAACTGACACCGGTATTCCAGCCGGCATGAATGATTAATGCCACTGTCCAACCAATTGCAGGAAAAACCCGACGTACCTTATACGTGCTGAACCGATACATAGCATAACACAATCCAAAAAAACCAGTTGCAATGCCATGCATTGTAGCAGAAAATAGCGAGCGGATGATTACGATTGTTACCCAACCTGATGCTGATTGCGACCCAGCAATGAAATACAGAAAATTTTCAGTCATAGCGAAGCCAAATCCGGTAGCAGCACCATATACAAAGCCATCCAGATAAGAATCGAACGGTCTTTTTCGTAACGCAATGATAAGAAAAACTGCCTTGAGTGTTTCTTCAATAACAGGGGCAATAAGCATTGTCTCAAGTCTGCTGTCTTTAGGTATCAGAGCAAACCGGACTGAGACTAGCCAGTTAATACTAACAGTTGCAATGATTGCTATGATGATAACGCCTATGCCGCCGTACAAAAATGTAATGAACAGGTCCTTAAATGGTTCACGGTCGAAACGATCTAACCGCCACAACAGAACTACGTAGAGAATAGTTGGTATAACTGCTGCAAGTAACGAAAGGAAGATGATCATATTGACAGCCTACCGGTCAATCCTTTTACATAACAATCGGGCAGATCTACTCAGGAGAAAAATCCCGCCGCCAACCTGCACAACTGACTGGAATATTGCTTCAATGTTTTCCTTGCTTTCCAGTATCCCTGTCAGTGAACTCTGAAACATGGTAAATGGTATCCATTTGAAAAACTCTGACACTAATAATCCGTTTCCGGCCGGCAGCCATACTGGCAGAGCAAGTAGCGTGAGTGTTAGAAAACTCATCCCCACAAATCCAATCTCAGAATACACCGATACACCAGTAAAAAAGTACCATGAAGTAATAAAAAACAAGCTGCTGATACCCAGCATTCCGCCTATAACTAATGGTATGGCGCTAGCTGTATTGCCTGAATCAGTGAAGAGAAAGACTCCTGCATAAAGGAGAGCAAACTGAAGAAAAGAAAATACAAATAACGCTGCAAATTTTCCCCAGACCAATGCCGCGGGGCTGCACGTGGTCAAAAACACTTCCAGCAGTTTTCCTTTTCTTTCTTCGAACATACTCTTTGCAAATATTGAACCTGTCAAAGCAACCCCAAACACGAAAACAGCAGTCAGCCAAAGCACACCCATACCACGACGTTTCTCCAGGGTAATTGCGGATGCCCGGTCAATCCCCTCTGTCAGGAAGTATACTTCACGCTTACTGAGGGTGGCACTATCTGCTATGTTCTTCCGGATAATCCTTGATACCCATTTGGTGATCACTTCGGCTTCAGTATCATTGCCAGCCATGACCAAATGCTGATCATCAGGGGAAAAAATTACAGCGCCCGTCAGTAACCCCCTCCGGATCAGGGTGGAGAAAAAACTTTTTTTCTCCTCAACACTCAGGGTGTCAGCAACGCTCCTGATCAGTATCAGTGAATCGGATTGCACCGTTCTTACTGGTACATCCCCGGGTGCAGAAATACCAACTACTACAGGAAGCCGGATGTTCTGTTCTTTTTTTTCAGTGCCAGTGGATAGCAGAAGTAAAAGGATTGGGATGATTAGAAATACAATCACATACAGTGGATTGAGAAATGCTTTTTTAAGCTCCCATTTAAACACGACAAATGATTTTGTCACTCCGTCACCCAATGAATTGGCATGATGGTTCCGCATCCCTGCTGGATGGTGTTGTGATCATAATGTATGCGGATGAGCTTCACTCGTACTTCTTTGGTTATACAAACTCCAAATCTAAATAAATCTGTTGAGATATGGAATTGCACCTTTTTCAGCCCAATTCCTCATCGTATCTTGACTGGCAAAATATTTTCGGATGATACACATGAAACCCAAAAATATCGATGAGTATATTGCCACTTGCAATCCTGAAGTTCAGGAGTTGCTCATAAAAGTCCGCAAGCTCATACAGCGGTTGGCACCTGATGCAACAGAGGCGATGACATATGGTATCCCAACATTTAAACTCAACGGCAATCTTGTTCACTTTGCTGCCTTCAAAAACCATCTTGGTTTGTATCCTGATCCCTCCGCAATCATTGCATTCGAAGATAAACTGAAGGAATACAATTGTGCTACAGGAACGATTCGTTTCCCATTTTCAAAACCAATACCGTATGACCTGATTGAAGAAATCGTGCGCTATCGGGTGAAGCAGAACCGCAGTCATCATGCAGAATAGTATACGTAATTAGTGACAATCCCTGACAAACGTAACCTTTAAAACACAAAAGGGCGGATGAACCGCCCTCAGTGAAGAAGTGTAATACTTAAAACCTGAACCCAACCCCTAACAGCAGGTTGTCAGTTTTGATCTTCTGCAATGTACGCGATACACCCGATCCGTAATTATCGCCAATATCATTCCATTCACCACGTGCATACGCAAGATCGATAGAAACATTATCATCAAGCAGTAAACCAATACCACCAGTAATATACTTTTTGTCAAAACTGCTGTCATCACCCTGATACGGTGATTTCTGTACAAAGTACCCAGCACGAACCCGCACACCTACCTGAGGAATAGTATATTCGGCACCGATATTGTAGTTGATCACCGCCCGCAACTGATCCTTGATATCACGGTTAATGTCTGCAATATCCTTCTCACTCAATCCTTCCGGATTGCTGAACTTTGTTTGCTTGTAATCCACAGCAGTAACTTGTCCGGAAAGGATCAGACCATAAAATCTGTAACTCGCACCTGCTGAGAGTTCAAACGGAGTAATGATGTCATACTCCACTTCACTTGGATCACCTGAATTACCAACATTTTTTACTGTGCCATCACCGAAATGTGAAGAAGCACTATACTCAAACTTCTCATTGACGCTAAAAACTTTAGGGAATTGAATTGTGATCCCCACCCGGGCAAAATCCTTGATCTGGTAAAGGGCACCTGCCTTCATATTCCAGCCGCCAATATCCCATTTATACACAGGGCTGTAGGCAAAGTATCTAAACTGTCTTGTAAAGGGATAACCGGGTGCAAGTTCCATTGTATCATAGATGCCAAGGAGGTCATCTTCAAAATATTCACGACTATTTTCGTAGGAACTGTTCATGATATTCAGCGTAGCACCCAGAAACAGGTTTGGATATGCTTCAATTGCACCAGAAAACCCCCACTTGCTGACAGTACCTGATTCCAGGATGCTGCCGCTCTGATTCAATCGTCCATTGATCTTGGTATTGCCGTCATCATCAGTCAGAAAAAGATCGTATGCATCATCAACACCCAGGGCATTTTGGATAAAGGAATTGTTCCCGGGGTTGTATCCATCGAACTTCATGCCCCGGTTAAAATCCTTTTCTACATTGTACGTCATTCCGAAAACAAGGGAACCCCGAACAGTTGGAAAGGGAAGCAAAAAGCTCAGATTGTTCAGCTTCGTGCTGCTGTTGTCATAATTGGTCGTGT
The DNA here is from genome assembly GCA_023406915.1 of Bacteroidota bacterium. Classification (GTDB taxonomy): domain Bacteria; phylum Bacteroidota; class Ignavibacteria; order Ignavibacteriales; family Ignavibacteriaceae; genus JAEXTR01. The sequence continues at coordinate 511 of JAEXTR010000384.1, read as the reverse complement.
TTCCAAAGAAAGTTGAAGCATTACTCATGTTCGTGTAACTGAGTCCACCGGTAAATTCCATACGTTTTGCCAGTCCTATACCAGCCGGATTAATGTGCATGCCTGTAGCATCGTCACTCAATCCGATATAGGCATTACCCATACCAAGCGCCCGGGTGCTGTATCCAATGCCTTGCTCGCTAAGCCGAAGGGCATCATTAACCCCCTGACTGTATAATGTTGCACTCGCTAAAAGAAGTAGTAGTGATATCCGAATCATCTGGAACCGTACCATCTTATCGTCCGCCTCTCTTGTTACCTGAATTATTCCTTCCACCGTCATCAGTGCGGCGGTTGGAACCGCTGTTGTTTGAATTGTTATTTCCCGAACTGCTGTTCGTATTATTCGTATTTGAATCATTTACTGCTGGTTTGCGCAGATCAAAGTTATTATCATTCCCGGAGCTATTCCCGTTTCCGGATGTGGAGGGGATATGATCTGATCCGTGCCTGCCCCCTTCATTGGTTCTGC
>JAEXTR010000376.1 GCA_023406915.1 Bacteroidota bacterium | reverse complement strand
GTATACGTTAGTGAGTTGGCTGATACTTGTAATGCCCAGTGCATAAATATCGGTGCCCGCATGGGTGCTGTAACCCTGGAAGTTACGGTAGAGTTTTTTCTCTCTCAGCGCAATGGAAAGCTCATCTTCGGGTTTCGCAAAGTGATCCATCCCAATAAACACATAATTAGCATCAGTCAGCTTTTCAATGGTCATCTTCAGTATCTCGAGTTTCTCTTCCGGCTTTGGCAGGTCTTCTTCCCTGATTAATCCCATGTGCTTTTTCAGCCAGGGAAGATGTGCATAATTAAACACTGCGATTCGGTCAGGTGAAAGCTGAATAGTTGTATCCACAGTTTTAGCAAATGAATCAAGTGTTTGATGTGGAAGACCATACATCAGATCAAGGTTGATGCTGCTAAAGCCCAGCTGCCTTACCCAGTCAATGACCTGACGTGTCATCTCCTCTGGTTGAATACGGTTCACTGCCTTCTGTACAGGCTCATAAAAATCCTGCACTCCCATGCTGATGCGATTGAATCCCCCTTTACGCAATGCTTCGAGATGTTCGTAACTTAATCCTCTCGGATCAATCTCACATCCATTTTCAGCATCCGGGCTCATAGAGAACTCAGAATAAATCAGTCTGGTTAAATCAGCAATTTCCTCTGGATTAAGGTGGGTTGGGGTACCGCCGCCCCAGTGTAATTGAGAAACCACTCTGTCTGCATGTAGTTTCCCTCGCAGCAGTGTGATCTCTTTTTTCAGATATTTCAGATACTCTGCAATACGGCTCCGGTTTCTCGTGATGATCATATTACACCCGCAGAAATAACAAAGTGTATCGCAAAATGGGAGATGATAATAGAGCGATATATCAGGGAATGGTCCATCACCCCGGTTCGTATCTTCAATTTCTTTCTGATACTCTGCAGACGTAAAACCTTCGTGAAAGTGTGGGGCAGTTGGATAACTGGTATATCTTGGACCCGGACGGTCATACTTCCGGATCATCTCAAGGTCAATGATCATGCTTTCTCCATCTTATGGAATGCAGGACTTTTCTCCTGCAGATAACGTACCAGGAATCTTGCAGCATCAGGGGAAGTACGCGGAATGATACCGTGCCCGAGATTAAATACATGTCCGCTGCCGGCACCATAGGAATTAAGTACCCTGTCAACTTCTTTCTTAATTGTTTCCTGACTGCCGAGCAAAACGAGTGGGTCCAGATTACCCTGCAATGCCACCCTGCTACCGGTTATCTTTTTTGCCTCACCGATTTCTATCGTCCAGTCAAGTCCTACCCCATCTGCACCGCAGGCAGCAGTTTTTGCTAATGAAGCATGGGCTCCCTTTGGGAAAGCAATTACGGGTGTATGTTCGCGTTTTAATTGCTGTATCACCCTGGTGATATAAGGAAGAGAAAACTCTTCGTAATGAGCGGGACTGAGAATCCCGGCCCAGGTATCGAAAATCTGAACTGCATGTACACCTGCCTCGATCTGTGAGTTAAGATATGCTGCAACGTTATCTGCTATCATACCCAACAACTGATGTGCGAGGTCCGGACGGGTGTAGATAAACTCTTTTACGTACGAGAATTCCTTCGTACCCATACCCTCAATCATATACACCATGAGTGTCCAGGGTGCACCGCTAAAACCGATCAATGGGACCCTACCGTTCAGGGCAGCATTTACCTGCCTGATACTTTCTGCCACAAAGCTCAGTTTCTGATCCGGTTCACAATGCTTGAGCGCTGCTATATCCTCACTGGTTCTCAGGGGGTGGGAAAACACCGGACCTTTTCCCTCTGTGAAGACAAGGTCCATACCCATCGCCTCGGGTACAACTAAAATATCTGAGAACAGAATTGCTGCATCAACACCAATAAGGTCAACGGGCTGTACAGTTACTTCGGCAGCAAGCTCCGGGGTTTTGTACATCGTGGTGAAAGAAGCCTTCTTCCTGACTGCCATGTATTCCGGCAAATATCTTCCTGCCTGCCTCATGATCCAGATGGGTGTACGTTCTACCGGCTGATGCCGTAATGCTCTTAGCAGCAAATCATTCTGTAATTTCAAATTACCTCCTTATGGGTATAGATAGAGAACAAAAGCTTTTTTATCCCTTCAATCGTAGACTCTTCAGGGATGTAAACATACTGGGCAACTCTTTGCTTCACTACGTCACGCGTCGTGTTTCCCATTGCAACTACCTTATAGGGTCTGAAAAATCTTTCCCTGTCTTTGGGTTCAAAAACTTCAAGAAAGTTTGCGAAGGTAGAGGGACTGGTAAAGACCACAACGTCCGGACTGAATTTTGTAAATGCCTCGATTACAGGCTTTCTCTCTGCTCCCACCAATGGTGTATTGTGGTACACTGCAAAGCGGTGTACACTTCCACCAAGTGCGGCAAGCTCCTGGGCTAATGTCTCTTTTGCGAGAGAAGAAGACGGGAAGAGATATTTTCTGCCTTCAATCAAATTCTGTGCCCTTAGCATTTCAATAATCCCATTCGTCTCTACAGACGGGGGAGTCATGCTGACATGAAACCCGACATGGTGACATTCAAAGGCGGTACGCTTTCCGATTGCAATTACTTTCAGTTGCTCTGGAACTGAGAGCATTCCTTCCAGCATCAATAACAACTTAAAGAAACGGACTGCATATACCGATGTAAAAATTACGCCATCAAACGACTCCAAATTTCTAACGGCATAATCCATATCACCCGACCGCTCAGCGGGGTTGATATTAATGAGCGGAATATTCTTAACCTCAGCACCTGTTCCGGCAAAAGTTTCTTTTAAATAATCAGACTGATCTTCGGCACGGAAAAAGGCAATTCTCTTCCCAGCCAACACCTGATCGGGCTTCTTTTTCATTTTCCCCGAGCCTCAGAATAGATTGACTTCAGTATTGCTTTAGCGCCGGCAGCAGAAAGTTCCCGGGCAAGTTGTTTACCAAGCTGTTCGGCTTTACTGCCAGCCCCCCTGATCTTCTTGCGAAATGTGACTGATCCGTCAACTGCACCGACAACACCATCCAGGTAAAGCCCGTTGCTGCCCTTCACAGCATACGCCCCTATCGGAACCTGGCAACCACCTTCCAATGCTTTCAGCAGAGCGCGCTCCGCCGTTACAGCCTGAAAGGTATCTTCATCATTCAATGATGCAACGACATTTGCCACAAAGCTATCATTCGAGCGGATTTCAATGCCAAGAGCACCCTGACCCACAGCAGGCAGCATTTCATCAACAGGGATGATTGATGAAATGTGCTTTTGCAGTTTTAATCTTTCAACGCCAGCCCTTGCCAGGATTATTGCATCCCAATCCGATTCCTGAAACTTCTGGATGCGTGTCGGAACATTTCCCCTTAGCTCAACCACATTCACATCAGGCCGTAAGTGTTTCAACTGACTTCTCCGTCTCAGACTGCCTGTAGCAACGGTTGCCCCTTCTGGCAGTTTATCAATCGTCATGTTCTTCTTTTTTGCAATCAGTACATCCTCAACCGGATGCCGCTTTGTAACTGCAGCCAGCCGTAACCCTTTTGGGATTTCGGTCTGAAGGTCTTTCAGGCTATGCACAGCAATATCAATCTCGCCACTGAGCAGAGCAGATTCAAGCTCTTTCGTGAACAACCCTTTATC
>JAEXTR010000374.1 GCA_023406915.1 Bacteroidota bacterium | reverse complement strand
CCTCAGTCAGCGTGGAATTTTAGTTATTGATGTTAGATTTGATACGTCCCATGAATCCGTGCCCCCAGGTAGTGCGGTAGTTGCCGGCAGTTGCGTATCCCTGTTCCGGTGCAAAAAGGAGATACCGTTCGATCTGGAGCTTCATCTCTTCGATCCGTTTTTCCACGAGCTCATCATGGGTGAGTCCATCGGTGTAGTGTTCCCCTGCCTGTGCCCTGCCGGTGGTGGCAATCGATTCCGAAAAGATGGTCAGATAGTTATACTGCTCCACCTCTTTCGTGGTAACTGCCTGCCGTGTACCTGCATACTCAGAATTCCGGCTTCCGATTACTTTAATAAATCCGGAGGCCTCGGTAATAGTGCGCAGGTCACCCGTACCATCAATGCTGCTGATGGTAGCCTGTCCCGGAGATTTGGCAGAGACGAATCCCATCTGGTCGGTTTCTTCGATCAGAATGATATCATCCAGCTGAAAGATATCGGGCGCTGAAATGTTCGATGCATTCAACAGAAGCTTCTGTGGTGATCCCTGTGCCTCGATAGGTGCAGTGACTGCAGCCTGATGAGGGAAGAACTCGTTCTCAAACCAGGAGAAGCGTCCATAGGCATTGCGGACTTCCTTTGCAGGACGGTTATAGAACCAGAGTATCTGAAGAAAGGGTGACTGATACGGTTTCAGTACCTGCAAAACGCGCTCGATATCGGGACGAACGTTTGCAGAGACCAGTGAACCGGAGTGGGTGACTCCCTGTGTGATTTGCGGAGCTGGCATTGTTTTACCTCTTATAGATTAGTGATTGAGATTAATGATAAATAGAATTACCTGTGTAATTGGTTATCAGATTGCAGTGGCACTGGAAAGGTGTCTGTCCAGAATTTTTCTGATGGTCGGGCTGACCGGGCTACCCGTAGGATCAGCGTAGGTATAGGCATCATGCACTGGGGATGTGCGCAAAGCCTCAAGAGCAGCAGCGGCTTTCTCCTGTGCGGCAGCAGCGATTGCTGATTCCCTGTCAGCAAGTAAGCGGTCATACTCCCCTGCTTTGTGGAACTGCACCACACTGCTGATAAATTTTTCCGGGTTGCGGGCATAGAAGGGCAATGCTTCCTCATGCTGTGTTTTCCAGTTTTGCAGCAATTGAGTTACATCGGTATCCGGAAGCTGCGATGCCAGTTGCTGTCTGAGCCGGCTGGCTTCTGCATCGATGGTGAAAGCAAGTGCCGGCTTCAGCGTCTCAGAGATGTTACTGATCAGCTCTTCCCGCAGTTTAGAAAGGTACTCCTGCGGGATCGAAGATGCTTCTAACTGTGGCACTGACTCCTGAGTGAGTTCAGGTGTGTCTTCTAATGGTTGGGCGGCCTGTACCGGACTATCAGGAAGCGATTCGCCCCTCCCCTGGTTTTGGGCGGCATCGTCTTCCTGAGCAGAGTTCCGGTCAAAAATCTTATCCATTACAGAATCAAATTCCTGCATCATGGTTGTTTCTCCTGTTGTGTTCTACAGTTGTAAAAAAAGTTACGGCGTAAACATAACCCGGGAATGGGGTGGCAGAAAAGTGCGGCAGTGCGGACGACCTGAACAATGAACATGCAGGAGCAGATACCGGAAATCACAAAGACGGGAAATAAAAAGGACAATTCCCACACAGGTATGATTTTTGAGTCATAAAATAACCAGTAAGTATTTTACAAATGGGAAAGTAACATTTGTTACAAGATTTGTATAAATATGAAATTTTTGTTTTGAAATGAATACAGAAGTTTTTAAGTTATAGCGGAATACTTCATCACTTTATCTAACAGACTCAACAAACCAAAAGGAGGCAGTATGCCAAAACATTTACTCAGAATCTCACTCTTTGCCCTGCTTTTTGCCTTGAGTACAGGCAGCGTGTTCGCCCAATGGGTAGCACAGACCAGCGGTACCACGGCAACACTCCGTGGCGTTAAAGCCGTAAGCGACCAGGTTGTGTGGGCGTGCGGTGCATCAGGTGTAGTCCTGAAGACTACCGATGGCGGCACCACCTGGGCAGCCATGACCCCAACACTTGCCACAGCCACAAACTATGTTGTTGAGGCATTGGATGCCACCACCGCATGGGTAACCGGTACCGTTGGCGGATCAGCTGACGTCAGTATCTGGAAGACCACCAACGGTGGAACATCCTGGCTACAGCAGTATAACAATCCTGCAGGATTCGGTGACGGATTAAGATTCTTCAATGCCAACGAAGGGTTTTATTGCGGAGATCCTGATCCATTTCCATCAACCAATTGGGAAATCGCAGTTACTTCAAATGGCGGTACCAACTGGACCAGACTGCCAAAAACAGCCTTCCCACCTGCAGACAGTGTAGCAGAAGAGTTCGGATCTGCTACCGGTTGTGCAATTCATAAAGCATCCGGTACAGCATGGTTTGTTTCTTACTACAACCAGACAACCACAAACGCCCCAAAGATTTATAAGTCAACCAACAAGGGTAATACCTGGGTATCTTATAATCTTACTCTTCCATCAGGTGTTGCACAATCGTTCCCGACCTTTGCAAGCCAAACCCATGGTGTAGCAGTTGCAACCAATGGTGATGTAGTACGCACAACCGATGGTGGTTCAATATGGACTGGCATCACCCTGGCAGGCAAGGCTCTCCGCGGTGTATGCTATGTACCTGGTCATAATGCCTATGTAACTGTTGGCTCTTCAGGTTATTCAGCATATTCAAAAGATAATGGTGCAACATGGACAGAATTAACCGGCGGCAGTGGTACCATCAGAACTGTTGATGCCTCCACCAACTATGCATGGTATGTTGGCAACTCAGGTGCTATTGCCAGACTTGCAAACAGTGCTCTTCCTGTAGAACTTACTTCCTTCACAGCAGTATCAGCTAAAGGTAAGGTTGTTCTGAACTGGGCAACAGCAACAGAAATGAATAACAGAGGTTTTGAAGTGCAGAGAAAAACTGACGGAGCCGGCGAATGGGCAGTTGTCGGATTCGTAAATGGAAGAGGCACGGCAACCACCTCCAATTCCTACAGCTATACCGACGAATTCAGTGGCAGCGGTGTTGTGTACTATCGCCTCCGTCAGGTTGATTTTGATGGTCAGTCAGCCTACAGTGAAGCAATTGAAGTGAGTGCAACCCCTGCAACCTTCACCCTGGAACAGAACTTCCCCAATCCTTTCAACCCAACCACCACCATTTCCTTTGAAATGCCTGAGGCAGGATTTGTAACTCTGAAGGTTATGAACCTTCTGGGTGAAGAAGTAGCAACCCTGATTTCAGAAACCCGTGCAGCCGGTCGCCACACGATTGATTTCAATGCAAGCAATCTTTCCAGCGGCGTGTATCTGTACACCGTAAGCAGCGGCATCTACACCGCAACCAAAAAGCTTACACTGATGAAATAATTTTCTCATCATCGTGATGATCAAGGCGAATCCGGAAACGGGTTCGCCTTTTTTTTATTCGGGTTATAAAGGCTGGATAAAGAGAACTGATCGTGAAGGCACAATCATCCCCAGCGGCTATTTTGTAAGTGCACTTACAAAGTAGCCGATATACATGGGTAAAGCTAATGCGGATTTCAAGGGGAAAGCCGGGCAGAAAAGATGCCACTAAATCTTCATAGTAGCCCACAAAAAAAGGCGGACTGCTTATGCAATCCGCCTTTTCTGTTTCCGGTCAGTACCGGAGAAACAAGCCAGAACTGAATCTGATTACTTGATCAGGAGCATCTTCTTCGTATTGGTGAAGGTCTTACCGGTAACATCGGTAGCCATAATGCGATAGAAGTAGGTGCCTGATGCAAGGCGTGAAGCATCAAAGCTGATGGTATAGTTACCAGCTGCCTGATTGGTGTTCACCAGGGTCTGAACCAGTTCACCATTGGTTGCATAGATATGCAACTGAACATTACCCTGAACCGGCAGTGCATAATTGATTGCGGTTACGGGGTTGAACGGATTCGGGTAGTTCTGTGAAAGTGCATATTCAGCAGGAACGCCGACTGCAACTTCAAGAATGTTTGAATAGGTAAATGAACCATCATTATCAACCATCTTCAGGCGGAACTGATATTTTCCGGCTGCGAGTGACTGAACTGCGTATGAGTAGTTCTGTGGTTCGGTAGTTGTTCCGGCAGCCTTTACAGTGCCTTCAGTTCTCCACTCACCACCAATCAGTTTCTGTTCGATCACAAAGCTGTTGCTGTTCAGTTCGGTTGCAGTCTGCCAGGTCACGGTAACTGTGTTGCCGTTCACTGCTGCTGCAAAGGAGGTAAGTTCAACAGGGATCTGGATCGGAGCTTCATCAGCACCAATATACGGGAAGAGGAGACTTCTTGTGTTGCCATCGATATCCGTTGGAACCATTGCCAAAGGCTGACCTACGAGTGAGGTATCGCCATTGGAGGAACCGGTCAGGTGGAGATCATTGACTGATACAAAGAATACTTCTTTTGATTTTGCCTTTACATCACGAGGTCCGCCGATACCGCCAGTAGCAACTGCTGCCTGGTGGTCTGCAAGAGTCTTACGAAGTGTAGCGGCATCCCATGAAATACCAA
>JAEXTR010000202.1 GCA_023406915.1 Bacteroidota bacterium | reverse complement strand
TCATTATTGATGAGGTGCAGGACCTTCTGTTTGCTGAATGGAATGCATTTCTGAAACTGTTTGCGGCTACAAACAGATCATCAATATCACATCTTCGTTGCATCGTCCTTGGGGATGAAAAACAGAGAGTGACACTTAGCGGGTTTACCTGGTCTGGCTTCAAATCAACTGTTCACGAAGTTATCAGCCGGGAGTTTCCAAACGCCAAAATTTCCGATGGCAGTGCGTATCTTGCAAATGAAACCCTCCTTAAAAATTATAGGGTTCCAAAAAATGTTGCTCTCTTCATAGAAGCACTGGATGGAATTACTGAGAAAAACGGCTCCAGGCATGTTCTTACCATCAAACCTGAAGATTGTGAAAGTAATGGTCAGAAGGTAAAATGTATCCAGACATCTGAAAAAGAGCTCGTTCGTGCGGTCATCCGGTATAATCAGGACCAAAAAGTTGATTCCGTGGGAAATGATGCGAAATTACTCGTCGTTTCTGAAAATCCTAAGGTGCGGGAAACCCTCTCTGCAAGAACTGATTTGGAAGTGCTGAGTCTGTACGAAGTGAAGGGGACTGAATATGATCACCTTGTTCTGCTAAACCCGTTTAAGGATACCCTTGGTGATGGAATAAAAACAAACTCGAACCTGAAGTCTGATGAAAACTATAAACTCTATACGCTCCTCACCAGAACCAGAAACGCATTGACAGTGATTGTCAGCAGAGATGAGTTGGCGTGGCTTCAGAGAATTTTTGCCGGTGTGATAGACCGGGGTGATATCGAAATCGTTCCCGCGGTTGATGAGGTTATTGCTCTCTACGATATTTTAAGGGATAATGGGCTTGAATCACTCTCTGTTGAGAATATCCTTCAGATTGCTCTCAACAGGTTAGACAGATTGCTCCAGGAGGCTAACTACTCTCAACCGCAGTTCTATCTCGAAGTCAATACAATGTTATTGAAAGTCAAAGAACACCCATTCCTGTTGGAGCCACTTCTGGCTGCATTAAAAGCGGGCATAAGTATCTCCAGGCTGAATTACCCTCTCTTAAATAATTCTCTGAAGGGTAATCATTCCGACTGCGAATTACTCATCGCCTGCTGGGCATTTATTAATAATGAACCGATGGTGATGAAGCACTATATCCAAAGTATCCCGGATGAAGAATTAATTCAGGAGACTGAGGATGCACTGTTACAGGAATATGGAGCTGAAATATCATCACTGAACGATGCATACGATTCCTACCCAAATGACACATCTCTGCCCTTGGATAATCCACTGATTCATGATATACTGCTTTCTCTCAGGATGAACTCAGATACTGTATCCGAGAATACACTGATTTTAAAAGAAGTCAATCAACACATCAATAAATTGCAAAATAAGATGAAAAGGCGCATGAAGGTTATATGAAAGAATTTAACACCAATCCCAAACTGGATTACTTGCAGGAGCTGCAGGGCTCATTTCAGACTCTGAACACGACTATTGAAGAATGGAAACAAAATGTTACCAATGAGCTGCTGATAAACAGTAAAGAATTTGGAAAGTCTGAATCAGACCGCTTAACCGAAATACTTATTGAAGAAGCAGGAAAACTCGAGGAAACTCTCCAGGTGAAGCTTTCTCTCCAGTTTGAAGAATTCGCCCGATCAATAACCAATCAGGTGGAAAAACTGAGGGCAGATACCGTAAAGGAAGTGAAAAAGGAACTGGGTGCACTGAATCAGGCACATGAGGGCTTTAAGAGTAAGGCAGAAAAGCTTATTGAAGTAACCATTAACAGTTACCTTGAATCACAACAGGGAAGGTTAAAAGAACTTAATTCCATCATATCGAAATCTGAAAAACTTGATGAGCAAGTGTCGAAACTTGAGGACAGAATAAGCTTTTTCAGAAGGGACTATGTCATACTGAATGAACAGATGCAGAACCTGATCGCTACCCCCGGGCAATTAAAGGAGATCAGCAACAAACTGGTGGAGTATGATACTAAAATGGAAGTGTACGAAAAACTCATTGTGAAGGTTCTCACAGATTCACCTGCGATACTTCGTAAAAATCCTTCGGTGCTTTCAAATGAAGAGAACATCGGAGAAAACTGACACAAATAGTCGAAGTACAGTGTGCTGATCTCGTGTTTTTATGATGCCTTTGTACTTAGCTTGGTCAGTGTTAGATTCGGCATCATGGTAGGGATTTGGAGAATCGTTTTTTTTGCGTGAGCCTGCTCCTATCTGCCGAAGCCAATATAAATATTTACCGTGTTGCCTTTGATATTGATGCTCGAGGTCGGGGTTCTTCTGGTTACTTTACCCATGCTCTGTTATCCTTTTTCAAGATTGTGTTGGTTGTATTCATAATGAGTTGATAAATTTCTGTTTTTCCAAAACAGCCTCTGCCTTTTTAATGTATGCGCGCATTTTTTAAGGGTAATCCTCTGTGGTCAGAATTTTCCATAAAATCGGAGCAAAGAACTTGCACTATTCATATATTCTTGCCTATTTTTAGTGAAAGAGAAAACACGGTTTCAGTTCTCTTCCAGAGGCGGATAGCATTGGTGGATATTTTCTGGATTCCCCGATACAATTGTTACCGGTTCGCTTTCGTACATTATACATACTGCACCGGCACCAACAGCTGCCGACATTGAAATCAGATATTTTTGGGAGGTTCTTTTTTGAGCAGACATCTGATTGTATTATTAGGTAAAGGACAGGCCGTTCTTACCCAAAGGAATGAAAAATATCGGATTGCCCGATACTATTTTTCTGATCTGCCACAGGTGGCTTTTGAAACCCCTTTTGTCGGGGAGGCGATTGT
>JAEXTR010000242.1 GCA_023406915.1 Bacteroidota bacterium | reverse complement strand
ATGCCATGTTCTGTTGCAACCTGCGGTAACAACAATCCGGAATGCCTTCCATCCCTGAGGATCAGACCATGAACACCTAACTGATACTCATCATACGATGCCATCGGGGCTGGCTCTGAGAGGACAGATATTTCAATTCTGATAGAGGAGAGTTCACCTGCCTGAACAGGATGGAATCTGGGGTCTTCAAACGCAGCTGCCCTGGCAGCCTCACGAATGGTGTCTTCCAATGGATCAAAACCGATGACATACCCGATACACCCGCGCAGATCGCCCTGTTTCCACAGGGTTACAAAAGCACCACAACGGCTCTTGAGCGTTTCGGATACTGGTCTTTCCGCCACAGGGGGCACCAGTGCTCCGGCATGCTCTGCAATGGATGTCCGGGCAACAGAAAGCAGGTATACCTGCTCAGTTTCAGTAAGTTGAAATGAGTTCATATACTACCTGTAAGACGATAGATTCCGAGAGATGTTTTCTCCTGAATGATGATCACATACTCCTTCCACACAAAAAAGAGGTCTGCAATAAATCCTTTGACCTCCTGATGAAGAGGAAGTGAAAGGAGCACTTTTTCACTGGCATTATCAATAGCAAAAAACTCTACCTGATATCCACCCCCACTAAGGAAACGATGCGCAGTACACAAGAAGACATCTTTCGTTTGCACATATTCAGCAAGTGGGACTGAAGAAGCAGCATCAGGGAAGACGCCAGGCATGAATTCACCAAGTCCTTTGCCGTCAGTCTGCACAGGGAAACGATAACCAGAATAATCCTCATGCTGACCAGCTGTGATTCGTTCATGTTCAATAAAAGCCGGATCTGGTGATGCATTGATGATAACACCGGTACGGGAGTCCAGGATCACATAGCGTGTAATTCCGTGTTCTTCCACCGTGGCAAAAAGCTGACCATTCCTGATCCAGCCAAAGGTGATCTCTTCATGCTGCCAGAGGAGTGTTCCGGTTAACAGATCAACTGCATACACACCCTTATGGTACGGCATATCAGGCTGAGGATAGGAGAAGAAATAAATAATGCCATCCGTAATTGTCTCGATGCCGGTCCAGTGTTTATCGTTCAACTGGAAGTCGCGGAACAGAACCTCCCATGCAGAAAGGTCTAAGCAGCTGTAGAAACCTTCTCTGCTGGTTCTGTCCCGCTCCTCAATGACCAAACATCCGTCAGATATCATCAGGCGCCAGATTGTCCGGCTGCCGCCAAATGTTCCGTGGGGAACGATTCCCTTTTTACTGGTTCGCCTGAACAAAGTTATCCTATCGGTGCAAATCTTGCAGTAAAGTGTCTGAGCATTGGTGCTTCGTATGTGAATTTGTATCCGCCCAGTTTTGCTCGGTTTTTGAATACTTCGATAATCACCTCAACCACATAATCGATATGACTTTGGGTATAGACTCTTCTTGGTATGGCAAGGCGCACCAGTTCCATCGGAGGTGAAACCACATTCCCGGCTTCATCGTACTTTCCGAACATCACGCTGCCGATTTCTACAGCACGGATACCACCCTCAAGGTAGAGTTCGCACACGATAGACTGTCCCGGAAACTGTTCCGGCGGGACATTGGGGAGAAAACGCTTGGCATCGATGTAGATTGCGTGACCTCCCGGAGGTTCAATGATCGGCACTCCGGCAGCAACAATTTTTTCACCCAGATACTCAGTACTTCTGATACGGTACTGAAGGTAGTCTTCGTGCACTATCTCTTCCAAACCCTGTGCTATGGCTTCGAGGTCTCTGCCTGCAAGGCCGCCATAGGTTGGGAACCCTTCGGTAACGATTAGCAGGTTGCGGCAACTGGTGGCAAGTTCTTCGTTGTTAAGAGCAAGGAATCCACCGATATTGACCAGTGCATCCTTCTTTGCGCTCATGGTTGCGCCATCAGCGTACGAAAACATCTCCTGACAAATCTCTAAAACTGATTTTTCCTGATAGCCGGGCTCACGCAGCTTAATGAAATAGGCATTCTCTGCAAAGCGGCATGCATCGATGAAAAGCGGGATACCATATTTATTACAAACGGCTTTTACTTCTCTGATATTCTGCATAGAAACCGGCTGACCACCACCAGAATTATTGGTAACAGTGATCATACAGAGAGGAATGTTTTCCACACCAGTGTTTTTGATGAATTCTTCAAGCTTCGCAACATCCATATTACCCTTAAACGGGGCACGGATTTCGGGGTGCTTCCCTTCCTCATTCAGCAGATCAACGGCTTCGGCACCGCTGTACTCAACATTCGCACGGGTAGTATCAAAGTGAGTGTTGTTGGGGATGTACTTTCCTTTTCCACCAACGATGCTGAAGAGGATTTTCTCTGCGGCGCGTCCCTGATGGGTGGGTATAATGTATTTCAGTCCGGTAATTTTTTTAACCGCATCTTCAAAGCGGTAAAAACTTTTTGAACCAGCGTATGCTTCATCCCCAAGCATGATTCCTGCCCACTGTTGTGAGCTCATGGCAGAGGTTCCGGAATCAGTAAGGAGATCAATAATGACGTCATCAGCATGGAGAAGAAATGGATTGTATCCGGCATCCTTCAGCAGCTGTTCGCGCTCCTGGCGGGTGGTGACACGGATTGGTTCAACAGATTTAATTTTGAAAGGTTCGATGATAGTTTTCATAGCACTTCTTTCTGTAGAGTTTTTTGCAAATGCTTACGATAATTTAGCAAATGATCGGCTAATAAGCCTTACTTGAAAAGGTTCTTACAACGACGGCTCAGCGGTTATCAACCATCAGCACAAACTCACCCTTTAATTGCTTTGATTGTGCGGTTTTTAACAGGCGTCTGAGTGAATCCCGGTAAAAACACTCTCCTTCCAGACTGATCTGATAGGCAAGTACTGCGGGGAGCTGTTCTCCCAGCATCGCTGCGGTATCCTCAAGCAGCCGTGTCAGGCGGTATGGGGTATCGAGAAACACAATTACTGTTTTCATCTTCCTCAGGTGATACAGTTCCTGCTTCCGGATATCTTTTTTTGGGGAAAGCCAGCCGTAAAAATAGAAACGGTCAGCGGGTAAACCCGATGCTGCCAGTGCAGGGGTGAGTGAATTGGCACCCGGCAGAGGAACAACTTTAATACCCATACCTATGCACTGTTCTACCAGGGTTTTACCCGGATCAGAAAAGAGGGGTGTACCACAATCGGAGATAAGTGCAATGCTTTTATACTGCTGAAAATTCTGAAGGATTTCCTCACTCGCCTCCCGTTCGTTATGCTCATTCATCGGGAACAGGGGCTTATCGATTCCATAGTGTGCCAGCAGCTTTCTGGCTGGCTTTGTTTCCTCACAGATAATAAGGTCTGTGCTCTTGAGTACTTTCAGCGCCCTGAGGGTAATATCATCATAATCCCCAATGGGCACTGGCACGATATAAAGGGTAGGCATCTCCATCAGCTTTTGTTCCTGAGATGGGGCGGACGATATCCTTTATGTGTATCAAACTTTGTACTGTAGAGGATGATATTGAAGTTTTTATCCCTCACCGTTCCACCGCTGGGGTAGAGATAAAATTCGCCTGTTTCATCCGTAGGTTCTTCAGATGGCAGGTCATTTTTCACATAAAAACGGAGAGGATAATAGCCGAGTGTATACTCAGCCTGTTCTGCCTGGGCAAGGATATTTTCTTCGGTAAAAGTGAGTAATCCGGGGTTCATATCATACTGGGAATTGTTATTTTTCATTCCTGTAAGGTACTTTATTTTAATGTGATTAAAAAAGCCGGAACCATCATGAGCACCACAGCACAAA
>JAEXTR010000098.1 GCA_023406915.1 Bacteroidota bacterium | reverse complement strand
ATCCCGGGCTTGTGGAAGGTAGGCGATAATCTTGTTCAGATGTTTTTTCACCCGTGCATCATTTGGTCTCAGACAGCTCCACAGCAGCCACGCTGACCTCCAGGAGTATGGCTGTCTGTCAGCAACTGCCAGCTCAAGTGCTTCAGGTATCGCCTCCGGATGAGCGTGCATATAGGCGATCATCTTATCCTTGTACGCACTGATCAGAAGTTCTTCGAACTCTGTTTTCGGTTCGGGTATCTCAAGTTTCTTTTTATTCTGAGCCATGCTTTATACCTATAGGCAAGGAAAGGTTTTTGAGAATGTGTGATGACAATACACGAAACTTATCGAAACCTGGATTGCCGGGCAAAGGGAAATAATGAAATAGATGATGAATTATACTAGTACAAGAGCTGGGAATGTAAAGCGGTGCAAGTTGAGAACACGGATATGCGATCCGCCGGCTGACAGATCGTATATTTTTCCAATAGTTGAAATTACCCATTCTCCCTGATCATTCGTATCTTTCAGTTTTAAATTTTGGAAATTATGGATCAGAAACCTTTAGCGGTGATTGCACTGAGCGGCGGGATGGACAGTTGTGTGACTGCCGCAATTGCTCAGAAGGATTTTACGCTTGCAGCCGCACATTTTAACTACGGTCAGCGGACAGAGAAACGGGAGCTTGCTGCCTTTCATGCGATTGCTGACTTTTTTGACATTCAGCACCGTATCGTGATAGATTATACGCATTTTACCAAGATCGGGCACTCATCATTAACGGATTACTCGATGGAAGTGACCCCGGCTGATATCAATTCACCGGAAGTACCATCGTCCTATGTGCCGTTCAGAAATGCGAATATCCTTGCTGCTTGTACCAGTTATGCGGAAGCGATTGAAGCACGCGCTGTTTTCATCGGTGCTGTGTATGAAGATGCCAGCGGTTACCCTGACTGCCGTCCTGAATTTATTGATGCATTCCAGCAGGTGGTTACCCTGGGTACCAAACCGGGTGCAGAGATCAGGGTGTATGCCCCGCTGCTTCATTTCAGTAAGGAGATGATTGTAAAAAAAGGAATTGAACTTGGCGCTCCGCTCCACCTCAGCTGGTCCTGCTATCAGGGTGAACATGAAGCTTGCGGTGTGTGCGACAGCTGCGCCCTCCGGTTGAGAGGCTTCCGACAGGCGGGGGTTCCAGATCCGATACCGTATAAGTTACGTCCCGAATATTAAGCTTTACCAAATAAGGAAAAATGAAAACGATATGACAGATAAAACAGCGATTCTCGAAACATTTGAAAACGCATACCCTGACCGTGATTACTTTATCTCCCACACGGCACATGAGTTTACCTCACTTTGTCCAAAGACCGGACATCCTGATTTTGCAACCATCGTGCTGGACTACATCCCGGATAAGCTTTGCGTTGAATTGAAATCCCTGAAACTGTACTACCAGTCATTCCGTAATGACGGTATCTTTTATGAAAGTGTTACCAACAGAATCCTTGATGATCTGGTTGCCGTATGCAAACCACGCTTTATGAAAATCACTGCTGATTTCAAACTCCGCGGGGGCATCTCTTCCATCATCGAAGTTGAATACGAAGCTCCGGAGGAATAATTATGGACCGGTTGAATTCTTTAAAGAACAAGTATAAGGAGAAAGCGAAACAGCTCTTCTCACTCCGTACTATTGATAAACTTGATCTGAAGAATTCAATCCGCTTCACTTCTATGATTGAAGAGTACATCAGCGTGATCGTGCAGGATACCAACTTTCCTTTTGCGATTGCGTGTGCCGGCAGCTTCTGCCGGAGGGAACTCTCCCCTTTCTCTGATATCGACCTGATGTTTATCCACCGTGCTGATCAGCCTTGTGAAGAGGAGATTACAGCACTGGTTACTCTTTTTTGGGATGCAGGCCTTGAAGTTTCCCACACAGTCAGGGTCAAAGAGGATATCAACAGGTTTTATGAGGAAGACCTGAAGTCATACACACAGTTGTATGAAATCCGCTACCTGATGGGTGCGCGCGATGTGTATGAGGAATTTGAATCTGAACTGAATACCGCCTTGCTTCAGGCGGATTCGGAAAAAATCTTTTATTCCCTTCTCAAGGAACGGGACATCCGCCATGAGAAGTATGGCAATTCCCCAAAAGTGATCGAACCTAATGTAAAGCTTTCCTGCGGCGGGTTGCGGGATGTTCAGATTCTTGAATGGATATACAGTTTCGTAAATAAGAAACGGCTCACCACTGATAATCCGGAGGAGACCTATATTGAAGTGTTTGCCGAAACCCTGAAGCGAACCGGTGATATCACCCAATCTGACTATGTGAAGCTGATCAAGAGTTACTCCTACCTGGTTTCCATCAGGAATATCCTGCATATCCTGCACCGGCAGCGGTATGACCGGTTTGAGTTTCAGGATCAGATTTCCGTGGCAAAGGTACTGGGGATGAATGAACCCGACAGTTACCGTGCCCTGATGAAGGATTACTTTGCTGCAACATCGAATCATTACCGTTTTCAGCGTTCGTTTCTGAAACGGTACTTTAGGAAGTATGAACCATCCGTACCCATGAATATGGCAATGCATCTTGATGATGATTTCTTTATTCTGGGGGATGACCTTCATACATTCCTTGAGGCGCCTCTTTCCATGTCAGATATGCTGAAAGCGTGTTATTACCGTGGTCTGCATAACATCTACTTTGATGACCGGCTCCGCACCACTATCATCCGCAGCATTGAAGACCCACACATTTCAGACATCCAGCAATCCGCATTCTACTTCCGTAAGATCATTCAACTCCCCCATAATGTAGGGAAAACACTCAGCGTGATGAATGAACTTGGTATCCTTGCGGCTTTCATGCCTGAGTTCAGGGATATGGTCGGCTTTTTGCAGCATGGCGTATACCATTGCTACACTGCTGATGAACATACCATTAAAACGATTGAAAACCTGGAACAGCTGGGTGAGAGTACGAACGACCTCGGGATGATTTTCCGCAGTATGAAACGGAAAGAGCTGCTCTACCTTGCCATGATTTTCCACGATATTGCCAAACCGGTCAATATTGAGGGACATAACATCATGGGTGCAGAGATTGCAGACATGGTGCTGCAGCGCCTGGGCTATCCTGATGAAGATCTGGCGCCGGTACGTTTCCTGATTATACATCACCTTACGATGTCAAAGGTGGCATTCCAGCGGAACCTGAATGACCCCGATACGCTCAATTCCTTTATTTCGAAATTTAATTCGCTTGAAGATCTTGATGCATTGTATCTGGTGTCCTTTGCAGACCTTTCTGCCGTGAACCCTGCTCTGTGGACTTCATGGAAGCATGACCTGCTGAGGGAGCTGTACAACAAGTCAAGAAAGATGCTTGAAGAGTCGCTTTCGGGTGAGGACTTGCTCCAGAGAGAAACAGCATATCTTCCTGAAGAAATCAGCCGGCACTCCCATTATGTTTCCAGTGAAGTTGCCAATGACCATATTGAATCAATCAATGATCAAAGTTATACGCTCCACTTTTCAGGCAAGGAAATCGCATCCCACATTGAAGAAATTCTTACTGGTGATCCGATCTCGGTTATCTTCAATAATGATGATGATTTTACCTATATCACCGTTATCACCCGGGACTTCCCTGCCCTCCTTTCCAAGATCTGCGGTGTCCTGCTGATCAATGACATCAACATTCACGATGCACGGATTTTCACCCGCAAGGATGGAATCGCCATTGACAGTTTTAATGTCACTGACTTCAGGAGTCAAAAGCCGGTATCCCCCGAGAAGTATGATAAGATTAAAAAAGATTTGAAGATGATGCTTTCGGACATCCTCCAGCTCAACTCTGAACTGAAACGGATGAAGGGGAGATGGTGGCGGATAGAAAGCAAGCTCTTCCGAAAACAGGGGAAGATAAAAATCTCATTTGAAGAACGGGAACGGTATACGATTATAGATATCCATTCTCCTGACCGTCTCGGTTTCCTTTATACCGTGACCAGGACCCTCAATCAACTGGGACTCAGTATTTATTTCGCAAAGATTACCACTCACGGTGATGAAGTGACAGATTCATTCTACGTGCTGGATGCAAACAAACAAAGAGTCTCAAAAAACTACTACGACATGATTACTGCCGATTTAACTGAGGCAATACAGGACATTCTTTAGACATGACAGGAAGTATCAGCAAAAACAACAGACCGATCGGAGTGTTTGATTCCGGTATTGGCGGTCTTACCGTTGTAAAACAGATTATGGCGTCATTGCCGCATGAACAGATTATCTATTTTGGGGACACGGCACGTGTACCCTACGGTTCCAAGTCAAATGAAACAGTTATTGAGTACTCACTGCAAAATTCCCGATTCCTCATCTCGAAAGATGTAAAGGCGATTGTAGTGGCGTGCAATACAGCAAGTTCTATTGCATTACCGGCACTCAAGAAGGAATTTGACATCCCCGTTATCGGTATGATTGAACCGGGTGCAGCACTTGCGCTCAGATCAACGGTAAACAGGAAGATCGGGGTTATCGGCACCAGAGTAACCGTTTCGAACAAGGCATACTCAACAGAGATTCATACCCGCAACGCTGATG
>JAEXTR010000164.1 GCA_023406915.1 Bacteroidota bacterium | reverse complement strand
TCCCAGGATGATGTACACCATCCCCATATCCGACCTCCATCCTTCCAGCATCTTGCTGAAATGCTTGTTGGCATATGCAATCCGCCTGAAGTATTCAATAAACATTTCATTCTCTTTTGTGGTCGGGCTCGGGTCTTTCTTTTTCCAGTACTCCACAAACCGCTCGAGCTTTCCGTAATATTCAGCGCCCTCCCTGATGTAATCCAGCTCACTGCTGTTGGCAATATATGTCATCTGATCTATCGCCTTCTCCAGGTCTTCCAGCGTGGAAGGAATGCCTATCCAGCGTGAGAAAAATGATTTACCGACTGAATACTTAAGTCCTGTTTTGGGGTCGGTCAGTGTCACTATGACCGTATAATCACCTAAATTCAGGTTCAGTCCCTGAATTGTAAAAACAACCGCTGTTTTCTGATCCTTTAAGTCACGGTTTTCAACTGATTTAAAAACTTCATTATTCTTGAAATCAACAACTCTGTATTCCAGAGAGACTGTTGCTGCTGAGTCTGCATACACCTCAAAGAAAATCGGTATCCCATTCTTCTGATCAGCCACATTCTTTGATACATTTGGGATAATGCGTTTTTTGTCTGTATGCGAGGTCTCAGCAATCAGCATGATGTCACTTACGTCAAACGGCTTCTTGAATCCTCTCACCGCAAAATCTGAAGTGCGCGTGAACTGTGCCCTTGAATCCCTGTCCTCCAGTGTAAGCTTCACATGATAGGTACCTGTCTTCAGTAAAAACGACTTCATGCTCAGATTAAAGCTTGAAACTGACTTCGTGGCAGGAAACTCCCTGACTGTGATCTTCTCATTCCAGCTTCGCTCAGTCAGAAGCTTCTTTTTCGATTCATCGTAAACTGATACCGTAAGGGTATACTCGCCGATGAATGCCTCTGAATTCTTTACGAATTGAATTGATGCAAAAGGCACCTGCACAAACACATCCATCCGCGTGTCAGGGGTATCCTTCTCCGCAAAGAATATCAGATCAAAGAAAAATGGCGGCGGCGCATAAAATGGATTCTCCCCGCGGGAATTTTCCACCTGTGCCTGCATGGGTATTGCTGCCAGCAGCAGTAATGCAAAGATTGCGGTCAGGATCTTCATGGTTGTTCCTTGGCAATGTGCGCAAACAGATCATAGTCTTCTGCACCGGTTATTATCACATCATAAAACTTGCCTGTCTTCAGCTTCTTCTCACCCACTGGTATCAGTATTTCACCATCAACCTCAGGTGCATCACGATAGGATCGTGCAATATAGTGTTCCCCTTCAACACGGTCTATCATAACCCGTAAACGATCACCGATCAGTGCCTCATTATGTGCGGCTGAAATCTGCTGCTGAATCTTCATCAGTTTCTTTTTTCTTCTCAGTTTTTCCTTCTCTGATATCGGGTCACCAAGCAGGAAGGAAGTCGTGTTCTCTTCTACGGAAAAGGTGAAGACTCCTAATCTTTCAAACTTTACGTCTTCAATAAACGCACACAATTCCTCGAAGTCCGCCTCAGTCTCCGCCGGATATCCCGTAATCAGCGTTGTCCGAAGCACCAGTCCCGGTATACGCTTCCGCAGCTTGTGCATCAGTTCCTTCGTCCGCTTGCTGCTGATGCCACGCCGCATCGATTTCAGCACCGGATCAGAAATATGCTGCAACGGTATATCAATATACTTCAGCACTTTCGGATTTGTTGCAATCACATCAATCAGATTATCAGGAAACTTCGACGGATATGCGTACATCAGCCTGATCCATGCAATTCCCTCAATCTCTGATAGCTTCGTCAATAATTCAGCTATCTTCGGTTCACCATACAGGTCATTTCCATAGTCCGTTGTATCCTGAGCAATGATCACCAACTCCTTTGTATGATTGCGGGTAAGAAACTCTGCCTCGCGTATCAGGTCATCCATCGGTCTGGATACATGCTTCCCCCGCATCAGCGGAATCGCACAGAATGAGCACGGATGATTACACCCTTCTGATATCTTCAGATAGGCTGTATGGGTCGGACCGGTAAGCAACCGCTCACCCAGCAGCTCATATTGTAATTCACCACCCAAATGATGCAATATTTCTTCATACTTCTCTGTTCCGAAAAACGCATCCGCCTCCGGAATATCCAGCTTCAGCTCTTCTGCATAACGCTCACTCAGGCAGCCTGCCACTACCACTTCTTTCAGCTTCCCCTCTTTTTTCAGGGAGACCGCCTCAAGGATCGTATCAATCGACTCCTGCTTGGCTGCTTCAATAAACCCGCACGTATTGATGATCACTGTATCAGCCTGATCAGGCTCCTCGGTGATCGAAAACCGGTTCGCCTTCATCTGCCGCAGCAACCGTTCTGAATCAACGGTATTTTTTGAACACCCGAGCGTTATGACGTGTACTTTTTTTCTCATCTAAAAAACTGATACTTTCGATACTAATTTCACATACAGCAGCACTACCGGCGCACTTGCCATCATGGAGTCAAAACGGTCAAACACGCCTCCATGCCCGGGGATAATAGCTGCTGAATCCTTGATCCCTGCCTCACGCTTAAACAGCGACTCTATCAGGTCACCAAACTGCCCGACGGTTCCAACAATACTGCCTATTACCACTGCATCTGCGATGGATAAAAAATCGGGAATTGCATACACCACAACAAGCTGCTGCACAGCCACCATGGTAATCACAGAGCCAATGTATGATGCAACCGCACCTTCCCAGCTCTTGTTGGGGCTCACTCGCGGATTCAGCTTGTGCCTGCCAAACTTGCGCCCGATAAAATATGCTGATGAATCACCTGACCAGAGCGACAGAAAAAAACCAATCACCAGATACGCACCGCGGGCTGGATCACCATCATTAAAATCATTCCTCAGCATCAGCAGACTCACCGTTGCCGCGCCCAGATACAGAAGCCCCAGCACAGCAGCACCAAGATTAACTATGGCTTTCCTGTTTCCATACAGAAGCTCTATAATGGCAAGCAGGACAATAATCACCCCCATCAGATCAAAAAAACCGATTCCATCAAAAAATGTATTCAGCAGGAATGCCAGCAGCGAACCATACCCTAATACCCTCGGGAATGATGCCCCGGTATGTTCACTCATAATACTGTATTCCCTGAAGGAAAGCAGCGCAATCACAACCACAAATAACAGAAACCAATAACTGCCAAACCAGATGGCGGCTGCGATTGCTGGTGCGGCAACTAATGAAACCAGAATCCGTAAAGAAGTATTACTCATCAGGAGTCTGGTCTTCCGGTATTTCTGCTTTGGGTGCCTCATTAATGTACTGTTGCGCAGCTTCGGCGTCTTCGCTGCGCACATACAGCCGTACTACAGACAAGTTGCCCATAGCCACATACGAACTGTCTTTTTTATTCATGATAAATGCTGATATCCCGCCACTCTCCAGATTCGCCTTTACCATCTCAGCCACATACACTTCACCGCATTCAAACACGCAGGTCAGCTCACTGAGAGAAACCTCCTCAATCGAATCGACAAGCTCAGCATCGCAGTCGGGACATACTGTTACGCCCTCAACATACTCATACATACACTTAGGACATACTGCCATGGCTCTCTTCTCCTTTCTGTTGGAGTTTGTAAAACCGCTCTATAAAATATACAGACACGGCAAACAGCACACCTGCACCAATCAGGATAGGCAACAATTGCAGCGGTGCCCCTTCCGGGGATTCCAGCTGCTTCTCCAGCGCCGTTCCTCTCAGCAGGTTGTACAGTAAAATTGCAATACCATTATACAAAAAATGTATAAAAACTGACACACCTATGGAGTTACTCCGGTACACCGCATATGCAAGAAAAATACCCATACCGGTAATCGGCAAAAATCCATACGGATTAAAATGATATAAAGAGAACACCAATCCGGAAATAAAAATTGCAATCGCTGGCTTAAATCTTAACTCCAGACTCTTGAAGAAATACCCCCTGAACATCACCTCTTCGCAGATCGCCGGCGTCAGTGCTGCAACCAGTAATGCAAACGCCATTTCAAACGGATTGTGCGCCCCCACAAAATCTGCATACACCGCCTGCAACTGATCATTGAACGCATCGAGTGAGTTCTTTGTATCCCGCAGCCACCCCTCTGAACCAACCATCACCTCAAGCATTGCATCCTGAAATGCCAGAAAATAATTGAGAAGAATGGAAAGCAGGATCACCGCAGGAAGGTATAACAGGTACTCCCTGATATCGGGCCAGCGGAACCGTATCACCTCTGTAACATCACGGTAGAACGCGAATGAGAGGAATAACGCAGGCAGCAGGATAAACAGAATCTGCTGCCCTACCTGGAGCAGTTTCAGACTGTAATCAATTTCGCCAATCTTCATTCCGAACAGCAGCACCTGCAGGATACTGCCTACAAAATAAAAGAGGATAAACGTCGAGATAATCCCGATCACTGCTGCATGCACTGGTGTTACCGGCAATGCCTGCCTTAGCTTATCGTTTATATCACGATACCGATTTTCCCTCGGTGTTAAAGCTTCAATGGTTCCATTCGGCTGCTGTTCTGTCATACTATTTCTTCGATGTCAGTTTGCCGGCAACATTTTCATACGACTTCAGTTCAGCATCAATACTGCCGATCACAATCTTGGTCTTCACAATCACCGGCATCTTGGCTTCATCGTCCGTCAGCCAGATCAGAATACTGCCTTCATTTTTGAACAGTCCGCCTTCCTTCACATAAGGCTCCACAATCACACAGTCAAACTTTCCAGCTGCACTGGTCACCGTTTCCCTACCGTGGAAAAGCACATCGAGGTTATGCACCTTTTTGCCGTAAAAATTCTGAAGCCGAACCTTATCTCCCTTCTTCATCTTCGAATAATCAATCGTGCGTGCAAAATAAAACGCACTGATGATATCCTGCGTATAGCGCGGCATTTCATACTGACCTTCACTGGTCTTGGCAATGCCCCGCTTCTGATCAAAAAAAGCAGAGAAATCATTGGAGAAATTACCTTCGCGGATATGCTGCTCGAACCTCCAGGGGAACAAGCCCTTCACATCCATGTACGACTCATACCGCGTGCGGACTTTATAAAACCACTCAAAACTTGGTAATGAGTTCACCGCAAACGAAAGCTGATACACCGGTCTCCCCGCAATCGTTTTCGTGGCAGGAATACTCATGGTGGCTTCGCCTGCATCTACAAATCCATACTTCACACTGAATACCAGCTTTTCGCCCTGCTTGAACGCCTTATTCTCTAAGGTGCGGAAATCATCATTCGTTGCCTCTATTGGGGAAAACCCCATAAACAGGAACGGTGCGATTACTCCGATGCCGATGATGATAAGCCATATCCGTTTCATTTGTGACTCCGTTACTTCAATTCTTGGTAATTGCCGATAGGATCGCCTCTTTCACGGCGCCCATATCTATACTATTCATACATTGCAGCCTGATGCATTGTTCCACAGTGCAGTTGCTGCATTCCATTTTTGGTTCAAAAACCTGTTTCTTTGTGGTGTACGGTCCCCACCTTCTGGCGCTGATCGCTTCCACTTTCGGATAAAACCCGATACAATACTTCCCCAGTGCAGCCGCTATATGCAGCGGTCCGGTGGAGTTGGCAACAAAAACGCTGCTCTCTCCTATCAGGGTGGTCAGTCCCTGCAGATCAAACTCTCCTGCAAAATTACGCACCGGCAGCCCTTCAGCCACACGGTTGCACAATTCTTTCTCCCCCTCACTCCCGGTCACAGCAACGCTCACAGCATCGCTTTCAATCAGTTTCACTGCCAGTTCACGGAACTTCTCAACACCGGTATCAACCGCACTTCCGCCGCTTCCGGGATGCAAAATCACCAGCGGCTTATCGGTCAGTTGCTTTCCTTGCCCCCCACCAACCGGAATACCGTACAGGTTATCCGTAGTAAAATCAATGTCGGTAATCCCAATACCTGCCAGCAAAGTTGCATTATGCTCCAGCTCATGTCTCGTGCCATTCTTTCTTCTCAGCGGAACCTTTCGGTTCAGTAGGAACGAATACCACCGGTACGATGTACCAACCCGTATATTGATAAAAGACGCAGCCAGCATGAAAGAAGTTCTGAAGTTCGGGTACACCAGCACTGCAGCATCAAACTTCCGTTTCCTCAGCTCTGCAATCCCTTTCCAAATCGAACGGTCAGCACCAATCTCTTCAGTGGTGATAACTTCATCCACCAGCGCACTCATCTCCACCAGCGGTTTCGTGTATTCCCGCACCAGAAATGTTACCCGCGCATCGGGATACTTCGCCTTGATAAACCCCGCCAGCGGGATCGTCAGCACCACATCACCAATTCGGTCCTCCCTGATAATCAGGATATGCTTCGGGGCGCTTTCGGTTTTATTGCTTCGGGACATACCTGTTCCCTTTGATATAAAACCGCCACATCCTGTCAGTCGCTTTTGTAATACCTATCCTCTCAGACATCCCAACCGCTGCATCCTCTACAGGGTCACTATCACAAATGTTCACTGCACCGTTTTGCAGACTTACACCATTATGGCTCATGTCAATCCCGAATGCCTGACAAACCTTACCCGGTCCGTTACTGATCACTGCTGCATCTTCCTTCCCTGCACCTGCTGCGCCAAA
>JAEXTR010000031.1 GCA_023406915.1 Bacteroidota bacterium | reverse complement strand
TAGATTAGAGGTGAGAGTTATCTGCTCTCACCTCTTTTTTTATTAAAAGTAAATATAGGGTGATTACTGCTTCTTACCCTTTAATCATTATCTCCCAAAGAACCAGATCAGATACCCGGGCGTACGGCGTGCCCAAGCGGATTCGTTATGGTCATCCTCGGGGAAGAACTTCCACAGGAAGTCGGTACCCTCAGTAAAACCTGCATCCTTCAGGAATTGCAGCATCTCCAGATTCCCATCCTGCAGTAAAATATCCACCCCCTTGAATCCATTATCAATATACAGTTTCGGTTTCGGGTTGGGTATCGGTTTATTGCGGATCAGATCAATATAATTATTGCCAAAATACTTAATAGCCGATGAAAGGCACGCTGCACCCCCAAAAACATCACTCCGTTCCCACGCCAGGCGGAATGAGATAATTCCCCCCATCGATGCCCCGCCGGTAAAGGTAAATTCGCGTTCGGGGCGCGTCCGGAACAGGCTGTCAACAAATGGTTTTGCCACCGTAACAAGGTAGTCAATATAAGCCGCTCCGGTATCCTTATGTCCGTACTCACTGCGGCGCTGCATCGTGTTATTCAGCCCAACCACCATGATCTCATTAATCAGATTCTGGCGAATCAGGCTGTCAGCAGCCTCATCCAGCCCCCAGTCAACACCAAGTGTCGAAGTGCGCGGATCAAACACATTTTGCGCATCATGCATATACAGCACCGGATAACGCTTTTCGGTATCTGTTTCATAGTTTGGCGGCAGCCACACATGGATATCGCGCCCGGGGATCACCCCTTTTCCAGGAAGCGAAAAGCTTTTCAGCGTGCCCGTCACCGTCGAAGAATACATCGCCCCGCCTTCATCATCACGCCACCCAAGGATGGTGTGGGTAAGGGCAGTATCTTTTTGTACAGATAGCACAAAGTTGCCCGGCAGCGTTCCCTTCTGATAGAGCGCTTCGGCAGCCCAGCCGCCACGGGTAAGCTTATATTCCAATGTTGTTCCAATATGCAGCGGGAGCAATATCTGCCAGGTAGTTGAGTCAACTCTGGTGAGTTTCACCGATGCCGGATTCCATCCCCCAACAGCATCCTGATTGCCGGCGATATACACATACTGATCCGCTGGCAGTAACGGGGCTTTAACGGTTACAGTAACCGTTGCAGTCTGGGCAACGGCGGAACAAGTATACAGAATCAGAATCAACAAGTAATTGAGGATGCGCATTGGTATTTCCGAAAATTGAAAAACAGAAAATAGTGCATTGGTCGTTTTGATTCAAGGAATATGAGAGAAAATCAAAACATAGAGTTGAGTTATACCCACCTATGTTTAGCACCATCTTCTCATCTACATCAAAACAATTCTACTCCATTATCCATGCTCCTCCGCCGGCGGCGGAATCCATTATCTTACCGCTTCTGACTCCCGGCTTTTTCGTATATTAATTGTTTACTTTAAAATAAATCTATGAGGATTGCATGTACGAAGACGATCGCAGAATCGTTACCGAGCTGGGCGAAAAAGTGAGCCGGCTCCGGGGTTATCTTTAAGGTCGAAGAGAAACAACAAACAATCGCAGAATTAAGCAAAACCACTGAAGAAAGCGGCTTCTGGAACGATCAGAAAGCTGCACAGGCGACCCTGCAAAAAATGAAATCGTTGCAGGTGTGGGTTGAGCAGTGGCTCAAGGTTGACGAACAACACCGCAACCTGATGGAAATTATCGATATGGCTGCTGCCGAAGAGGATGCCTCCTTTGCCGGCGAGATCAAGGATGAAACCGAAGCCCTGAAAAAAGGGATCGATGATCTGGAATTCAAGAGCATGCTCTCTGGCACAGATGATCAGCGCAACTGTATCCTTACCGTTCATTCAGGTGCCGGCGGCACCGAATCGCAGGACTGGGCTGAAATGCTGATGCGCATGTACCTCCGCTGGGGTGAACTGCGCGGTTATAACGTAACCCTGCTCGATGTTCTGGAAGGCGATGGTGCCGGCATTAAAAGCGCTACCATTGAGTTCACAGGTGAATATGCTTTCGGTTACCTGAAGGCAGAGCATGGTGTACACCGTTTGGTAAGGATTTCACCCTTCGATGCCAATAAACGCCGCCATACTTCCTTTGCAGCAATTGCCGTCATTCCCGAAATTGATGACACTATCGAAATCGACATCAACCCCGCGGACCTCCGTATTGATACCTACCGTTCAGGCGGCAAGGGGGGACAGAACGTAAACAAGGTGGAAACCGCCGTGCGTATCACTCACATCCCCACCAATACCGTAGCTGCCTGCCAGAGCGAACGATCACAGGGTCAGAATAAAATGAATGCCATGAAGCTCCTGAGATCAAAGCTGTACCAGATCGAAAAAGAGAAACAGGAACAGCAGAAGGAAGAACTCGAAAAATCAAAACTGAAGATCGAGTGGGGCAGCCAGATCAGATCGTACGTCTTCCACCCCTATAATATGGTGAAGGATCACCGCACCGATACCGAAACCTCTGATACACAGGGCGTTATGGATGGTGAGATCGATCCGTTTATCAAAGCATTTCTTTTGGCATCCACAGGAGCATAGAAGTCAATGAAATTCCATACCGAATACCTTTGGTTCAATACCTCCAAACGTCGGGAGTATATCAACATCACCGATAAAGTGTAGGATGAAGTCAGAAAAAGCGGCATCCGAGAAGGAATGGTACTGGTATCTGCCATGCACATCACCGCAGGCGTGTATGTCAATGACGCAGAGTCAGG
>JAEXTR010000030.1 GCA_023406915.1 Bacteroidota bacterium | reverse complement strand
TCTTTATTGTGTGTGGAATTTTACAGGTATCCGCCTTTCAGTCTCTGGGTGCCTCATACTCTACAGAGGCTGTGATACTGAAAGGGCACCATCTGCAAACCGGTAAGTGGTATCGCTGGATCAGACATCCGCAATATTTTTTTCAGCTGCTATCAGATATTGGGGCTGGACTAGCGCTTGGCAGCTGGCTCGTTCTTCCGGTCGTACTACTTGCAGAGCTGCCAGCCCTGATGATGAGGGCAAGGCTAGAAGAAAAAATCCTTCAGAGTCATTTTGGAAATGCATACACAGCTTACAAGAAAAAAAGTGGTTTTTTCTTCCCCTTAATAGGGTAGTATGTTTAGAAGGGGCGTCGTTTACCATTTGGCACTGTGACAGTGAATGTAGTACCGGTATGAAGCTGGCTTGTCACCCGTATGTCACCACCACAAAGATCAAGAAGCTCCTTGACTAACACCAGTCCAAGGCCGGTTCCTTTTTCATCAGCTGTTCCCTTTGTTGAATGATGCGAGTCAATGGAGAAAAGATCGAGAACAGTGTCTTCATCCATTCCCATCCCGTCATCCTGGATTTGAATTTCTGTATAGTGATCAAATCTCTCGGTAGAAATCAGGACTGATCCACCCGAATATGTGAATTTGATTGCATTAGAAACAAGATTTCTCAGAATCGTTTCAAGCATATTCTTGTCAGCAACAATCTGGGTATTACCCTTATGTCTGCTGCTCAGGGTGATATTTTTTTGTGCCGCATTTTCTCTGAATAGTTCCAGAATTCCACCGGTAATATTAACCAGATCGAGCAGAATTGGTATGAACTCCATCCTTCCGGTCTGCATCCTTGACCATTGCAACATATTTTCCAAAAGTTCGAATTGCTGTTTAGAGATGCTATTAATTGATTTAATGAACTCTTTTATTTCATTCGTGTTAAAATCAGAATACGACTGCACGAGGAGGTCAGAGTAACCAATAATAGCAGTAAAGGGGGTTTTGAGGTCGTGAGCAATGATGGAAAGGAGTTTGTCTTTTGATTGATTGGCAGCGATCAGTTCGCTGATGTGTTGATTCATTTCTGAGTTTCGGGTAACCCTGCAGATCACTTCTTCAGGGGTAAGGCCGGTCGTGAGAAAATCATTACAACCAGCCTGGAGTGTTTCCAAGCGGACATTCGGATCATCCGAAAGGGAGCATGCTAGCAGCGGGATGGTAGCAAATACAGAAACGGATTTAATCTGTCTGCATAATGCTGTCGCCTGATCCGAACCTGTATCAATCATGATCACGTCAGGGAGTTCAATCTCAGATTTCATCAGGATATCTTCAAAACTAGTGGCGGTTTCTTTCCTGAACATTTGATTCAGGATGTCTGCAAAATGATCTGTCAGTTCTCCGTTCATACCGGAGAAAAGAATCAGAGGCAGTACATTATGTTTCTTCTGCATATTCTGAGATGTGAAGGGGATACTATGTCATATAAATTAATTCGACCGCCCTAATATAGCAAGAATAGTTTGAAATAGCATATTGGCTCTTTATTGCTTTTAAATTCGGTTTTTCAGGCTTTTATTGCTACAAGATTATATTGTGAATCAAGAGAAGGAATCGTATCTTGCATTTTACGATACTATTGCTTTTGACTCACACTTTTTTCGTATTACTATTTGCAAGGAACGAGGAATCGTATGGAACCGGAAACCGTACAATGGATTATTATTCTTATGGTTGGACTTATTGCTCTTTTTCTCATTATTCTTGGAATTATTCTTTTTTCTACCCGGAGGACAAGAGTTCCTGAAATGAATGCAGCAGGTTTGGCTTCAGAAAAACCGGCTGGTGTGATTCTGGATTTACCCGAAAGTCATTTTAACTCAGAAGCGACTCCCGAGCATGCCGCCCAACAACAGCAACCCAGACGCATTACCATCGAGCGTATAAATACTCTCGAGGAGTAGATCTATCCAATTCAATAAACATAGTGGTCACCATGTTTCAATCTTCAGTTTATACCCAGCGCAGGCAAAAGCTTGCACAGCAATTCACAAAAGGTCTTCTGGTTTTTCCCGGAAACGGTGAAGTACCCTGCAACTATCCTGCAAATGCATATCCTTTCAGGCAGGACAGCTCTTTTCTCTACTTTTTTGGTATCGATGAACCAGGGTTTGCAGGCATTATTGATGTTGAAAATGGCAAGTCTATTCTGTTTGGTGATGACAGGGATGTAAGTGATATTGTTTGGATGGGGGCAGATACTCCCGTTATTGAAAAAGGAAATGCAATCGGTGCTGATCAGATACTTCCTTATAAGATGTTTGCCGAAACTTTGAAGGGGGCACATCAGAAAAAGGCTGAAATTCACTTGCTGCCTCAATACCGCGGAGAGCTAGTGATTATGCTAGCTGATCTTTTCAAGACAACACCCACCGAATTAAAAAAACTGTATTCAATACCACTTATTAAGGCAGTAACCGAGTTACGGTCAGTAAAAGACGCAGTCGAGATTACAGAAATTGAAAAGGCATTACTGATCAGTTATGCTATGCTCCGTAGTGCTGTATCTGCTATCAAACCTGGTGTAACCGAGAGAGAAATAGCCGGAATACTGCATGGGGTAGCTCATGGAACCGGGAGTGGATTCTCTTTTCATCCTATTTGTTCTGTGAGAGGAGAGACTCTCCACAATCATAGTCATGGAAATACGATGCAGGCAGGTGAGCTGCTTGTTATCGATTCAGGTGCAGAATCATTAATGCATTACGCCAGTGATATTACCAGAACATATCCTGTATCAGGTACATTCAGTGGTATCCAAAAGGATTTATATACTCTGGTTCTGACCTCACAGCTTGCAGCTATAGAGAAAATTTCGCCAAAAACTTCATACCGTGAGGTGCATTTACATGCTGCAACGGTTATTGCAGATGGACTTATCCGGTTGGGTCTTATGAAGGGTAATGCTGTTGATGCAGTAGCTGCCGGTGCTCATGCTCTGTTTTTCCCACATGGTCTTGGGCACATGATGGGGTTAGATGTTCATGATATGGAGGGACTGGG
>JAEXTR010000024.1 GCA_023406915.1 Bacteroidota bacterium | reverse complement strand
TGATCAGGGTTCACTTCAAACACTTTCGGCGTTGATGGGGTCGCCATCTCCCGATTCATCTGTCTGAGTACCCGGTTCATTGCTGATGAAAACTGTTCATCACTGTTGATGAGGCAAACAGGACTGTCAGAAAGCCTCTTTGACTCTATGACATCCTTTACTCGTTCACCTAATATTTCCTTCATCCTTTTCAACAGTTTTTCAAAAGCTTTCTTCTGATCCTTGGAAAGTTTAGGTTTCTTGCTCTGCTCTTCTTCAGTAACAGGATAGTTATCCAATTCCTTCGGATCAACAGTATGCACAGACTTGAATTCGAACTCCTTAAACTTCCTCAGTGAAGATACAATGAACTCATCTGCCGGATCGTAGAAATAAAGTACCTCTACCCCACGCTTCTTAAAGATTTCAATATGAGGGTCAAGAGCTGCTGCCTCACGACTGGGCGCTAGAACAAAATAAATTCCTTTCTGATCCGGTTTCATCCTCGAAGCGTAATCCTCGAGAGAAACCAGTGTTTGTTCTCCTTCAACTCCGGAGGAATTGAATCGGAGTAATTCAAGGAATTTTTCCATATTGGTATAATCACTGTATCCCATCTTGAAAAATTTACCATGTTCTTTCCAGAATGCAGTGTACCCTTCAGCATCATCTTTTGCTTTTTTAATGAGGTAGTTGTAGACTTGTGTAGTAACGCTTTGTGATATCTTTCTGAATACGATATTCTCCTGCAGGGTTTCACGCGAGATATTCAGCGGAATATCTTCAGAATCTACAACACCATGCACAAATCCAAGATACTCAGGAAGCAGGTCTTTACTCTTATGCTGAATCAGTACACGCTTTACATAAAGATCCAGTCCATAATTATCCCGACTGAACATCATAAACTCATGGCTCTTCTTGGGGATGAACATCAGAGCGTTGAACTGAATCGGAGCATCGACAGAAACATGAATGGTATCTCCCGGTTCATCACCATCATACGTCAGATACTTATAGAACTCAGTATACTGTTCCTTTGTAATATTGGACTTTGGCTCCCTCCAAAGTGCGGAAATTGTATTCAGTCTTTCGTTCTCAAAATAGATCGGGAAGGAGATAAAATTAGAGTGCTTTTTAATGGTTGATTCAATGGTATATTTTTCGGTGAATTCTTTGGCATCCTCTTTCAGCTTTATCACGATGGTAGTACCCCGTGGAATGTCTTCATCGAGGCTGCTGATCTCATACTCACCTAGTCCATTCGATTCCCACTGAACGGCATCTTCGCCCTGTTTGTATGACCGGGTTTTTATCGTTACTTTTTCAGCAACCATGAAGACACTGTAGAATCCAACTCCGAATTTACCAATGATGCTACTTGCCTGGTCTTTTTGTTCTGCAAGGTTCTTCACAAATTCAGCGGAACCAGATTTTGCAATAGTACCGATATTATTGATCACTTCACGCCGGGTCATACCAATACCGGTATCTACAATAGTCAGTATGTTATTGTCTTTATCCGCGCTGATTTTTATCTCATATGGAAGGTGATTGTCGCGTATCTCTGCACCTCTGGTAGATTCAAAGCGGAGTTTATCCAGAGCGTCAGATGCGTTTGAGATAAGTTCGCGCAAGAATATTTCCCTGCTTGAGTAAAGGGAGTGAGCAAGTATATCAAGCAGTTGGCTGATTTCAGCTTTAAATGTGTACTTTTGTGATGCTTGAGTTGTTTCCATATTATTTCCTCACAATATATTTTTTTTGCAACCTTTAAATTACTCTATTTCCCAATGAAAGGAAAGTCATAGAATATGGCAGAGCGTGAGTTTGAGAAACTCAGATTCACGCTGATTCATTAAAAGCCTGGGGATAAAAACAAGTATTTAGTCTTGTTTGAAACTATCAAAATACTCGGTAAGAGGTGTGATCTCTTCTTCAGAACACACAAATTGCAAAGAGTCGCCTTCTCGCAATTCTGTATTGCCATCGGGTATAAGGGTGGTATCACCCCTTCCAATCATTGCAATTCTGGCAGCACCAGGGATACTCAACTCAGCAACCTTTTTCCCTCCCACTGGCATGGTAAGGGATGAGAGAACCAGCCGACCCTGATCTTTGTCCACCTTCTCCTCACTGAAGAATGATACTAGAAGTGGCAGTACGAAAGCCTGATAAATGATAAAGAAGAGAATTACTGTAAAGACGATATTCAGCAGTTGTTCAGGACGTGAAAATGATGGAATCATAAATAAGGTACTCAGGAGGATATTGGCACTTCCCTTACTGCGTGACAAAGCAGCAACGATACGCTGTTTTGGTGAAAGCGGGGAAAACAACAGAATAACAAAAGCTATTGTAATACTTACAAGAAATGCAGCTACT
The DNA here is from genome assembly GCA_023406915.1 of Bacteroidota bacterium. Classification (GTDB taxonomy): domain Bacteria; phylum Bacteroidota; class Ignavibacteria; order Ignavibacteriales; family Ignavibacteriaceae; genus JAEXTR01. Next base: position 7,886 of record JAEXTR010000024.1, on the reverse strand, counting down.
GCAAAACCAATGCCCGCTCCAATGCCATCCAGTAATTGTGATGGTACAACTATCAGCCCCAGGAGAATAAAAGCAGTAAGACTACCGATCCAGTTTAATCCCTCAAAAAAGGCTATAGCACTACGACGATGGACAAAACTTGACATCGAGGCAAAAATACCGGTAATCAGGACCGCAAGAATTCCGTTTCCACCTAATACTGATGATAAGGCAAAAGCCAGCATGATATAAACTAAAAAGAACACAATATAAAGACCGGGTTGACGGAAATTGATCTTATTTACCACTGAGACAAAACCGATGCCAAGCACAAAACCGATCACAATACCGAGACCGGATTGGACAATGAAGAATGCCCCCAGATCAACTATAGTCCTGTTTACAAGAGTAGCATAGTCAACAAAACCAAGAGTAGCAAAGACAGCAAGAGCAACAGAAATACCTGCCTCAAGTGAGAGCAACGTATCTGTCTTTGTCTGCTTCAGGCGCATCGCATTGCTGCCAATGGGGTCAGTTACTGCGATCACGGCCCCTAACACAAGTGCGCGCTTCAATTCGAGATTGAGCATGAATTGCGCGAGCAATGTAATGACTGCCACAGAGGCAGCATAACCAATGATACCTAAAAGGATACCACCAGTTGCAATCTGACGATAAGAATCCTTTTGTAATGAAACACCAGCGTAGAATACCCCGGCTATCAGCATAAAGAAAGCAATCGATTTTGCAAAGTAGGGACTGTAAAAATAAATGCCGCCCGGACCTTCAAATCCTGCAGCCATTCCACCAGCGAGAAATACAATAAACAAAACTGGTAATAAACGTGGGGAGGCTTTTACTGTTAGAAGGCTTGCAATTAATAAAACAGAAACTGCAAGATAAAAGATGTCCATCGTAAGCATTATCGATACACCATTGCTTAGTGAATAGAAATCTGCTCCTCATAAGCCTGCAAACACAGTCTGGTGAGGAGCAGATAGGAAGAGTCAATTAATAATAGATCTTTGTAATTTCAATCATCTCAGCGTGTGGATCATATTTTTTTATGAACTTCACGAATTCATCATTGAAATACTCCTGATGGATTTTTTCATAGTCCTTCAGAAGTTCAGTAATGCGGTGATGATCAAGTCCGCTCTTAATATAGTTCTTCTTTTCGCGGTCATCAAAAATCCGGTAATAATAGATTTTTTCTTCAGACATTGGATTCACTCCTGTTATGATTAAGTCAGATAAGAATTTTCTCAGCGTGCAGGATATCAGAAAACATTTCCTGCTTAATAGCTTCAACTGATTTGCGTGAAAGCGACAGGGCATTTTTGATATAACGGTCTGCGATGAATACCTTACGGGAATCTACTTCAGCCTCTTCAAGCAGCTTATAACCAACGTAATTCATACCGTAGATTTCCACCATATCGCGGGCGCACAGTTCCTGAAAAGTAGTATCCTTTTTATCAGCGATGTACTTGAGTGCATCAAGGAACAGAATCCTGATTTCCTTCAGATGGTTTGATAATCTGGAAAGACCACCCGGGTACTCTTTCTCTTCAAGTCCTGAATAGAGTTCTGCAAAAATATCATTATACACTGAACCGGAAGCAGCTACGACCTGCAGTTGAGATGTGCCTTCATAGATATTAGTAATTCGAGCATCACGTGCAAGTCTTTCAATATTAAACTCCTGCATATAACCCGTACCACCATGAATCTGTAAGGCATCATACGTCACCTTATTCGAGGTCTCAGAGAGCATATACTTGCAAACCGGTGTAAGGAAGTTTGCCCATTTGGTTATCTTCTTCAGCTCAGCCATTTCTTCTGTGAAGGGCTTCTTCTCTAGTTTCAGCATTTCAATATGGTGCTCCAGCCGCTCTTTTAAGTCAACATGATAAGCGGTGTCATACAGCAGGGTTCTGCAGCTTTCAATGGCAACACGCATATCAATAAGCATATTAGTGATAACCGGAATGTTGTAAATTGGTTTGCCGAACTGTTCGCGGTCTTTGGCATACTTCAGAGCTTCATCATAGGCTGCCTCCATGATACCAAGTGCCTGAGCAGACACACCCATGCGGGCACGGTACATAAGATCCAGCACATATTTAATGAGTCCAAACTTTCTTTGCCCAACCAACTGGGCAGGGGTATCATTGAACTGCAGCTCACAAGTGGGTGAACCATGAATACCAAGCTTATGTTCGATACGCCTTACTACTACGGTCTCATCACCGTAACAGGCAAACATACTGAGACCTCTGCCATCTTTTGTGCCTGGTTCTGAGCGGGCAAGTACCAGTAAAACTTCACCATTGCCATTTGTAATAAACCGTTTTACCCCCCTGAGGAACCAATTCCCCTTTTCATCCTGATAGGCAGTCAGCTTCACTGCCTGAAGATCACTGCCAGCATCGGGCTCAGTAAGTGCCATAGCACCAGTATATCTGCCCTCTGAGAATCCGGGCATATACTCAGCGCGCTGTTCTTCATTGCCAAATTTGTTGATAGTATCTGCAATATCCTGAAGACCAAAGATATTCATCAATGATGCGTCTGCACGGGCGATGATTTCAATTCCCATGATGTACATGGTAAAGGGAAAATGGAGACCACCATACTTCCGGGGAATAGTCATTCCCATGAGGCCGGCCTGTGAAAGCTGCTTCAGGTTTTTCTGTGTACCTGCAGCATACGATACTTTTCCGTTTTCAAACAGAGCTCCACTGGCATCTACATCTGCTGCACGCGTTGCAATATAATTACCTGCCAGATCGCCCGTTATTTCCAAAACCTTGTAATAGTTTTCTTTTGCATCGTCATAATCCCTTGGGGCATCAGGATATTCCGCTGCCTGAGTATAATCGTGCTCAAGAATTGCGGTGACTCTTCTCAGATCGAGTTTCTGGAACTGGAAAAGAATATCGGGATTATCAGTGAAATAGTTTGGCATCTCAATTCCTACTTAAGTTTATTCTTATATGCTTCAATCAGGCGGGGTACAATCACAGCTGCATCACCAACGATTCCATAATGTGCCACGTCAAATATGGGGGCAGATGGATCACTATTGATTGCAATGATCTTGTTTGCTTCCTGCATCCCTGCACGGTGCTGAATAGCACCAGAAATACCCACAGCAATATAGAGCTTCGGTCTTACCGTAACACCCGTCTGACCAACCTGTCTTTCAACCCCTATAAAGCCTGCATCAACTGCGGCACGGCTGCCTGCTACTTCACCACCCAGCGTGTGTGCCAGATCATAGAGTAATTTAAAGTTTTCTTTTGTTCCAAGTCCGTACCCACCTGCAACTATTATGGGGGCTGCCTTCAGGTTGACTTTACTTTCCTCTTTGTGCTGTTCAATGATCTTCACCAGTTCATCTTCAACATGCGGCTGATAAATCCACTTGGTAATCTTCACCGGTTTTGGTTGTTCCAGCTCAGAGAGCTCCATGACACCTTCTCGTACGGTTGCCATTTGTGTATGTGTATCAGGGGTGATGATGGTAGCAATAATGTTTCCGCCAAAAGCGGGACGAATCTGAAGCAGTAACTGAGGATAATCCTTTTTGAGATAGTTGACATCCTCAATCCTGAGCTCCGTACAGTCAGCGGTAAGCCCGCTTTTTGTATATGAAGCGACTCTGGGAGCTAAGTCTCTTCCTATTACGGTAGCTCCAAAGAGCACGATTCTTGGTTTAAACTCAGTGATCAGTTCATTCATCAACCTGCTGTAAGGCATTGTTCTGTATAATTTAAGTGCTGGTGCATCAATCACTATTGCTTCATCAGCACCGAAAGAAAATGTTCTTTCTGCGATTCGGTTTACATCTTCGCCGATGATAATTGCCTTGACCAATCCCTCAATGGCGTCGGCAAGTTTTCTTGCTTTACTTAATAACTCAAAGCTGACGTCGGCGGGGATACCGTCGCGCTGTTCTACAAATACCCAAACTTCTTGTTTCATATTCCTCATCCGAAAATGTGATCTTGCATCAATGCATCAATGAGTGATTCAAGCCCTTCCTTTGTAGGGGCTATCTGCTGGTGATTACCACCTGCAAGAACCACAGATTCAACTTTATAAACCTTGGTAGGTGATCCCTTCAGTCCACACCGCTCAATATCAATATCGAGCTCATCAGTAGTGAGGGTTGGCATAAAAAGGTATCTACTGCGGTACTCATGCTCAAGCGTATCCATGTAAAGCAGGGAGTTTCCTTCCACCATTTTTTCCAGGTCCATTTTAGATCTGGCGTTTTTATACTGCATGACTCTGCGTGCATTACATGGCCTGGGTTCCGCTGCATCCTTCAGCACGGTAATCAACACCGGGAATGTGCTTTCAACAATCTCCGTTCCACCATCCATCTTCCTCTTGATCCTGATCCGGTCATTATAAACGGAGAGTATCTCCTCAGCATAGGTAACCTGCGGAATCTGAAGTTTTTCGGCAGTCTGGGGACCTACCTGGGCAGTATCACCATCAATTGCCTGCCTGCCCGCAAAAATAAAGTCATAGGAACCAACTTTCTGAATCGCTTCACTAAGGACGTAAGATGTTGCTAAAGTATCGGCTCCGGCAAACTTTCTGTCGCTCACCAGATAGCATTCATCCGCACCCATGTAAAGGCACTCCCTCAGAATATCGGAAGCCCTTGCGGGTCCCATTGTAACACAGGTAACTTTTCCTCCGTACTGATCTTTAATGCGGAGTGCCATCTCAAGGGCAATTTTATCTTCGTGGTTAAAGATCGCTGGCAACAAGGAACGGTTCACAGTTCCATCATCTTTCATGACCTTACCGCTGATATTTGCGGTATCAGGCACCTGTTTCACCAGCACAATAGAATGATACATAGGTTTCCTCATCATAGATATACATCATGGGCACAATACCCATTTTACTCAATTACGAAAGATAATTATCCAAAATGCAATATGAAAATGAATTCTATGGTACATTTTGAAAGAGCTGGTGAAAAAAGCAACAGGGAAAAAATAATTTTTTAATCAGGATTTCTTAAAAGTATAAGGAACTTTTCTCTATTCATAATTGTACAAAAGTAGTGTGTTCAATAATTACAACTAATCAGAGAGGCTTTTATGCTAAAAGTGTTCACGTTTTTTCTCATGATCTCCGGACTCAGTTTTGCACAAATTAGTATCACGCAACAGGATATTGAGAGTGCCTATGGTGTTGGTACAACCAGCATCTCACACTCGGACAGTGTGATGAGTTCAATTAATATAGGTGCAACTGGCGCAACGTCCTGGGATTTTTCCAATATTGGTCTTGTAAGTCATCTTTCTGCTGGCAGTGAGGTGGTTGCAACATCCGCAGCACCTGAACTAGGCAGGTTTCCGGGTACTACGAAAGTATTTAAAAGCCTCGCCACTTCTGGTTCAGCCGGAGATGCGCATCTGTATTATATGGTTTCGGGAAGTGAGTTCTCACATCTGGGCAGTTGGGTAACAATGAGTATGGGTGGAATCTCTGTTGTCACCTATACAAGAAGCTATCCAAAGTCAGTGATTATGCAATTACCCATGACATACAATACATCCTGGCAGACTACATCCACTGATACGATGCTTTCATTGATGAGCGGAATGGTATTGAACACCGACGTGTATACTGAAACCAGCAGTTTTGTTGTTGATGCGTATGGTCCCTGCAAGTTTCCGGATGGTGTTACTGAGGATGCGCTGCGCCTGAGAAGGACAACCACAACCACAGACCAATGGGGAACTACAACAGAAGTTGAGTATACGTTTCACACAAAATCTGGCAGATCTCTCGACATAGATTGTCTTGATTCCAATCCCCCAAATAATGGCGTAGTAAGTGTTACAGAAGTAACCTGGCAAAGTACGGGAACCACTGATGTAAATGAGGATGGAGTTTTGCCTGCACGGTTTCAGTTACAGCAAAATTACCCCAACCCGTTTAATCCTTCCACAGTGATTCAGTTCTCTCTGCCGAATAGTGGCCACACTACCCTGAAAGTCTTTAATATCCTTGGTGTGGAGGTTGCAGAACTGTTGAATGGATTCCGGAGTGCTGGTCAGTACAACTCAGTATTTGACGCAGCAGGATTATCTACTGGTGTATATTTTGCCCGACTTCAGTCAGGCAACCACATACAAACAATTAAGATGAACCTGTTAAAGTAAATAACCTTCACTAAAATGAACCCGCTCTACATACAGGGCGGGTTTTTTTTGTTATCGCAACAGGGAAAATTTTGAATGTTTCAATTTGTCTTCATTTTTTACATTTTTTAAGGATATTTCTCAATAATTCTGGTGTACATAATGCGATATATCCTCAGCCTGACCTTCCTGATGCTTTTTCTTGCCGGATGTGGCAATAATCAAACAGAGAAAATTGATGTACCAGCCCTGACGAAGGAAGTTGAGACCAAAGTTGTTGACTACCTGAAGTCGCTTTCTGATAAAACACTATCCACTCAGTCAGCATTCTACTCGGATGTTGATGATCTTACATATTTCGGTAGCAATACCGATGAGTCTTTTAGTGGTAAGACACAGGTAAGGAAGCACCTACTGGATCAAATAAAAAGTGAGACAACTTTTCAATATGGATTGCCTGGCAATTTCTCCATTCGATTATCCCGCGATGGATACAGTGCAACAACGTTTTTTGATGTAAAATTCAGGAAAACGGAAGGAAGCAGCAACACAGAGGGGATTTCTAGATTTGCTATTATGTGGAGAAAAGAATCAGGCGTTTGGCTTATTGTACAACTTCTGAGACAGGATACCCCTCAATCCGCAACAAATATCCGTTAACGCTCAATTCAACCGGGAATAAAAACCAAAGTGAGTTCAATGAAAAATAAATCATTAAAACCCTTCCTTTATGCAGCAATTATTGTAGTAATTGCACTCATCATACTTCTGCCAAAACTTACTGGTGACGAAGAGAAAAAAAACACTGCGGGCCCCGCTGGTTTGGGAGGACCTGTTCCAGTTCAGATCTCGATTGTGAAGAAAGAAGTCTTTGAAAATACTTTTTCTGCAACCGGAAGTATTGTTTCAGATGAAGCTGTTGATCTTGTCCCGGAGATTAACGGAAAAATAACCCACATTTACTTTAAGGAAGGCAGCTTTGTTCAGAAAGGAACCCTTCTCGTAAAGATAAATGATGCGGAACTGCAGGCACAATTGAAAAAAGCTGTCTCACGCAAGAAACTTGCCGAAGACAAAGTATTCCGTCAGAAGACGTTGTTTGAAAGAGACGGTATCAGTCGTGAGGCTCTTGATATAGCACAAAATGAACTTGATCTGGTGCTTGCAGATATTGAGTTACTTGAATCCCAGATTGAGAAAACTGAAATAGTTGCCCCATTCCCCGGGACGGTGGGTCTAAGGAGTGTGAGTGAAGGCAGCTATGTCACCCCTGCCCATAAGATCACTTCAATCCAGAATAATACTTCTGTGAAAATAGATTTTTCAATTCCTCAGCGATATATGTATGCAGTAAAACAGGGAATGCCGCTTACGTTCAAAGTCAGCGGAAGCAATAAGGAATACCGGGGAAGTGTGTATGCAATAGAACCGGGTCTTGAAACATCATCCCGTTCTTTGAAAATCCGGGCACGCGCAGCCAATGATGGTACGCTGAAGCCAGGTGCATTTGCTGATGTAAAACTGAATTTCAGTGGCACCATTCAGAGTATTTTTATTCCAACTGAAACAGTGGTGCCTGATCTGAGAGGTCATTACGTATTTAAAGCGTCCGGTGGGAAAGCTGTTGTGACCCCTGTAAGCATTGGACTTAGGAATGAGAGTAATGTACACATTGAAGACGGTCTTCAGGAGGGTGACACGCTGATCGTATCCGGGATTGTACAATTA
>JAEXTR010000330.1 GCA_023406915.1 Bacteroidota bacterium | reverse complement strand
GCTCATAGAAATACACGCCACTGCTCAGACCCCCGGCATCAAAGTCCACCTGATGTGTGCCAGCGTCTGCAATACCCTGGAAGAGTGTTGCGACCTTTCTTCCGAGCAGATCGTACACACTTACTTCAATGTGCTGTTTTACAGAAAGGGTGAAACTGATTCTGGTGGTGGGATTAAACGGATTGGGAAAGTTTTGATTCAGGGTATAAGTGGCAGGGATATCTGACTCTGAACCGATACCTGTTGGAGCCATACTTTTGAAAACACCCAGGTCGCCTGAAACGTATAAATACCCCTTGCTATCAACGGCGAGCAACAATGTTATCGAGAGGGGCAGGTTATACTGGATACTTTCCCAGGTGCCACCACTGTTTGAGGAGCGGTACACCGTTGAGGGGGTAGTGCAGAAGAGTTGTCCATCCTGATTTTCGACAATGGATTGGATGACTGGACTATTGAGTCCTGTGCTTGTATTCGACCATGTGGTACCATCGTCGATGCTCTTCATTAATCCGGCAGTGATAAATCCCGCATAGAGGGTACCGTTTTTGGTGTAGTACACAGATGTCACATTCTGATTGGGGGATGTAGCCGCCGACCAGGCAGCGCCATTATTAGTGCTTCTGAAAACGCCCTTGTCACCTGTAATTGCGATGATGGTACCGTTGACCGGATTTCTGACAAGCTTTTTAATCTGAAGGGTGTCTGGTAATCCGGTGGATGAGGCTGTCCAACTGAATCCTGAGTCAGCAGAGCGGTACACTTTTGTAGTAATCCAGTCACCCTGGGCGGTCAGTAAGGTTGCTTCATCGATACCGATAACAGAGAGCACGGGAAACGGATCGAGACCGGTTTTATTTATTACCCAATCCCGTCCGTCATTCGTGGACTTGAAGACACCGTGTTCAGAACGGCTGGTGGCGTAGATGATATTGGAAGGGGAGACATAGTAGCTGGCTGCATTGGCGAGGTGCATCGAGTTTTCCCCCATCACCAGCCATTTTTTGATGGGATTTGTGGTGACACAGTAGTATTCATGTGCCAGAAGCCTGGGGGATAGTGTTGAAGCCAGTGCTGTGACCTGTGTGAAGGAGTATCCGGCGATGCCCCAGGAGTCGCCAAAATCAGTGGATTTATAAATATGATAACTGCAGAAATAGATATTGCCGTCAAGCTCGCTGATATCCTGAACCCAGGCGGGATAGCAGTCTGCAGTGGTGTTCACCCATGCCGCCGAAGTGCCGGAGTACTTATACACGTTGCCTTTCAGGTAATCAGACTTGTTTTCGGTACCGATAAACAGGGTACCGTTTGATGCGCAATAGATTTGCATGATATACTCATGCGGGAAATCGCCCCCCAGTTGCAGCCAGGTCATTCCATCATCGGGTGTGTATATCACCCTGCCATATTTATCGGCAGCATAGAGTGTTGAGCCATCAGGAGAGAAACAGATATCCTGCCAGACGGCGGTGGGTGATATGACTGACCAGGTAGAGCCGAGGTCGGTACTTTTTACGACAGCATCATAGCGGATAGCATAGAATGCATTTTTTTGCTGATTGAAAATCCCTGATGTGAGCAGGTCACCATTGGCGAGCGTCCAGGAATCAGCGTAATTGGTGGAGCGGTAGACGCCGCCATGACTGAAGGCGAGAAGCACGGTGCCGTTGCCGGCGATCTTGGAAACGTAGTGCTGAATTCCCTCAGAGCTGTCACGCCAGGTGACGCCGTCATCAGTACTGGCGTACACTTTGTCAATATTCATTGCGGCGAAGATGTTGCCATTGGAAGGCATCTGATAAAAGTCCCAGGCGGTTACATCCTGACTGAAGGTCTGTGAACTGACGTACCAGCTATCCCCCTGATTGGTGGAGCGCATAATTACCATGTAAGCCCCTGCAAGGTAGGTGCCCTGTGAGGTTTTGAACATTTCAAATGTCCACCCCTCTTTGGGGCCGTTGAGGTTCTCCCAAAATGTTTGTGAAAATAGTGTTGTTGTGAATGCCATGGAGATGGCAATGGTGATGAGTAGTGTGTTCAACTTTTTCATCGTAAACTCCGGCAATGCCAAGTGTGAAAATTGTGATGCCGAAACGTAAGCAAAATATTTATTTTATATGATACTTATATCACATAAAAATTATTTCTGCACATTCTATAACAGGGTGCCCTGCAAAACCATTGCGGCAACAGAAAAATACACAACCAACCCGGTAACATCCACCATGGTGGCAACAAAGGGTGCCGATGAAGCCGCCGGATCAAACCCGAGGCGCTGCATAAGGATAGGCATCATGGAACCCATGAGCGTACCCCAGAGCACAATACCCATCAGGGCAAGTGACACAGTAGCTGCAATCAGATACCAGTACTGGGCATCAGCACCGCTGAAGGCATGCAGCCCGAAATGGAGCACCATAATTTTGCAGAACCCGATGACTCCGAGGATCGAACCGAGCATGAGACCTGATACCAGTTCACGCCGGATTACGAAAAACCAGTCACGAATGGTGATTTCACCCAGGGAGAGTGCACGGATAACGAGGGTTGCCGCCTGAGAACCGGAGTTGCCTCCGCTGGAAATAATAAGGGGAATAAAGAGTGTAAGGATAATGGCGCGGCTGATTTCATCCTGAAACACCGACATTGCTGTGGCAGTAAGCATTTCACCAAAGAAGAGAATACTGAGCCAACCGGCACGCTTCTGCACCATCTGCATGATGGGAATAGTGGAGTAGGGCTGATCAAGTGCCTCCACAGCACCCAGTTTATGGATGTCTTCCGTAGCCTCCTCTTCAGCCACGTCCAGAACGTCATCCACGGTGATCATACCCATCAGTACGCCGCTGGAGTCCACTACCGGAAGAGCGATTCTGTCGTATTTTTTAAAGGTTTCAACGGCGGTTTCCTGATCGGCATGCAGATCAAGGTACACATAGTATCCGTCAATGATATCGGCAACGAGGGCGTCAGGAGGTGAGAGGATAATCTCTTTGATCTTGATATCATCAATCAGTTTTCCGCGTTCATCAACCACGTAGAGGATATTGAGGGTCTCTTTTTCGGTTGCAGTGTTTCTGATGTGTGCCAGCACCTGATCCACCGTCCAGTTTGGGCGGATGGCGATGTAATCCGGCGTCATCAGTCGCCCGATGGAATCTTCAGGGTACCCGAGCAGAGTGGTGGCTACTTTTCGTTCTTCGGGTGAGAGTGACTCGATCAGCTGCTTGGTGATGGGTGCCGGGAGTTCCTCAAGCAATGCCGTACGGTCATCGGGGGACATCTCATTCAGGATCGATGCAACCTGTTCATTCCCCAGGGATTTAATGATGTCCATCTGGGCATCAACATCGAGGTACTCAAACGTGTCAATTGCAAGGTCTTGCGGCAGTAAACGGAAGAGAATCGTTTTCTCATTCGAGGGGAGTTCAACGATGATTTCCGCTATATCAGCAGGGGTCCAGTCAAGCAGCACCTCCCTGAGTGACTGGAAGTCCCTCAGTTCGATCAGCTCTTCAAGCTCGGGTTGAAAAATTTTTCCGGTCATTCCGCCTCCAAATGATTGCAGTCGGAATGCTGCAATCGGGGTTACGGGTTTCTAGGTAGTCCCGGAGAGAGGATGTGATCATCCGCTCTTCGGGACGATCGTAAGTTGGGGTCTGTCATATTACTTTCTATTGAAAAATAATTTAGCATAGCAAGATACGAAAAAATGCTAAGAAAAATTTGTGAGAAAATGAAAAAATTAGTAAATTTCAAATCTCAATTACAAAGATTCTATGATCTTTGTTCGGGTTGAGCGCGTAGCTCAGCGGTAGAGCATCTGCCTTTTAAGCAGAGGGTCGATGGTTCGAGACCATCCGCGCTCACAACCAGAATCGAAAGCCTTGTAACGATCCGTTGCAGGGCTTTTTTGATTTAAAGAGGTGGGGATTTTAGTGATGCTTTGGGGTTACCGTTAAGCTGTTTGTGTTCCATCCAGCGTCATTGCCGTTTGTCAGCGCATTCTCTCCGGTCTAAAAATCATTTCCTTTTCAAGAAAAAGTTTCCCTACTTTTGCACAGATCAATTTCAAAGGTTTCTGCTCACTGGTACGTCACTCTGCAATTCTTACCTCCAGTCAGCAGGCAGATACTATAAATTAGAATAGTCACATACAATGAAACATCTTTTTGCCTTATTGCTGTTTGTGCTGGTTCTGCTTCCTGCTGATCATCTTCCGATGACAGCGGATGTAAAGGTGAGCAGTCATACCCGGATGGTAACGATCAGTGACTGGCAGATTGCAAAAGAGAGAGGCCTGCCCGGTGCATACCCGGACTTCCAGAATCTGGTGTGGCATGCCTTCCGGACCGGTGAGGAGAGCAGCGAAGAGTATGCAACTGGCAATTGGATACTCCGTGCAGTGATCACCGTATCTGATTCCATCAGTGCCGGCAGCGTGTATGGACTGTTTCCCTTTAATCTGATTACCGCATACGAAATCTATTGGGACGGAGAGAAAATCGGTCAAAACGGTCAGATCGGATCCGGCAGAGCAGATGAAGTGCCTGGCTCATTCAGGTATTCTCTTTCCCTCACCCCTGCACAGCTCTCGAAGGGGAAGCATATACTTCACATCCGGCTCTCGAACTATCATGATGATTCATCGTGGAAGTGGTATTACGGGGAAGTGATCCTCGGGAGATATGATCTGGTGACAAAGGAAATGTCCCGATCGGGGTATCCGGCGGCGTTCGTTTCGGGGGTGCTGTTTATAGCGTTTCTGTTCAATCTGTTTTTGTTTTTTACCCGGCAGAGAAAAACCGAGCATATTTTGTTCAGCACACTGTGCCTTCTGCTGCTGTTCGATTTTCTGGTGTACCAGGCTCCTGCGTTCATTGAATTGCCCGCAACTGCCATCCATTACGAAAATTATTTTTACCACCTGAATACATTACTGTTTACGATTCTTTTCCCAGTGTATTTCATCTATTCGTTTGCCCTGCCGAAGAAGCTTATCATCGCAGTGGTAGTGTTAAACACGATTCTGCTCCTCTTCTTTACAGATGTCCGGAACCTGTTTGATGTGCTCTCTCTTGCAGTGATGATTCAGCTGAGCCTGATCATGAGCTGGGCAGTATGGCTGAAGCGTGAGGACAGTATCATCCTCTTTACCGGACTGCTGCTCGCATGGGGTGCGTACTTTTCTCATCTTGCGTTCGAGGGGCTTGCCACCATCATGGTGGTGATCACCAGTTTTTCTATTGCCAAGCAATTCGCCAGGAAAGAGCTCGCCGAGAAGGAATCGCAGCTGCGTTCAGCCCGACTCGAGAACGAACTTCTGAAAAAGAATATCAATCCTCACTTTGTGCTGAATACCCTCACCTCTATCCTTGCATGGCTGAGGCGTGACGCAGGTACCGCAATTGAGTTGATCGAGGCACTGGCGGAGGAATTCAGGATGATGAATCAGATATCCTCACTGAAGCTTATACCGCTGAGCCAGGAAATCGGTCTCTGCCGTTCGCATCTCAGGATCATGAGCATCAGAAAAGGGGCATCGTATACACTCAATGTAATTGATGCTGATGAAGAAGCTGCAATTCCGCCGATGGTCTTTCATACCCTGATTGAGAATGGACTGACACACGGGTATGAACACAAGATGACTGGAGTTTTTATGCTTCAGATGAAGCGGACAACTGATTCTATAGTTTATACGCTTTCAAACGACGGTGTTTTTAACCCTGATGATACAAAAGGATCTACCGGATTCGGATCGAAATACATAAAAGCACGGCTTGAGGAGAGCTACGCTGAAAGATGGAGTTTTCAGTCACACCAGACTGATTTTGGCTGGGAATCGATCATTGAGATCAGAGGGCAGCAATGAGGATACTGATTGTTGAAGATGAGCGCCCAACCGCCGAAGATATCAGACTTTTGGTGAAGGAGATACTGGGGAACAGGATTGAGTCTATCCATATTGAAACCACACTTGATGGAGCATGGTGCTATCTTCAGGATAAACCGATTGATCTGCTTCTGCTTGACCTCAATCTGAATGCGAAGGATGGATTTACCCTTCTGAAGCAGATTGCTGCCAGACCATTTCACACCATCGTTATATCAGCAAACACCAATCGTGCGATTGAAGCCTTTGAGTATGGAGTCCTTGATTTTATTCCGAAGCCATACACTGTCAGCAGATTAACAGCAGCATTCGAGCGTCTGAACGCTAGTCATGCGCTCGATGGTCATGCGATAAAGTACCTTTCGGTAAAACGAGGGTTCGAGATCAGGGTGATACCGCTGGAGGAGATCAGATTCATGAAATCCGCCAACATCTATACTGAGCTTCATCTTCAGGATGGTTCCAAAGTCATCTATGATAAGCCCGTCAAACAGTTGCTGTCATTGCTGCCGGCAAACTACTGCCGTATCCATAAGTCGTATCTTATTAACCTTGAATCGATAGCAGCAATCCACTCCTTTGGTGGTGGAAAACATACTGTGCTCTTAAAAAGCGGTGAAACACTGCCGGTGAGCCGCCACAAAATTGAGACACTGAAAACAGGGTTCCATAAAAAGGCGTAAGCTTACTTACCAATTTCAAACATACTTTCGTGCATTTCACAACCACCAGGTGCACTTCACAAGGATTCTCTCTTTTCTCCCAAACGACTCCACTATGTTTCGGTTGTCGCTCCGGAATAATCACCGGAAGCGGCGTTACAGTGACAAGCGTTTAATAATGGAGTCTTCTATGTTTCTTAAGTATTGGTTCATGCTCATTTTCTTTTCTGTGCTGATATATGCCCAAGATATTCCTCAGGATAGTCTCTATCTGGGGCAGACACCTCCCGGTACTGCTTCTGTTGTGTTTCAGCTTCCTGTTACACCCGGGTTTCGTCCATGCGAAAGGATTGCCGTTACTGCCGATGGCAGGGAGTTGTACTACGCTGAGATAAATACCTATCCGCCTTCGGCATTACGCGTGAAGCGCTTCACGTACAATGGTGTGCAGTGGCAGGGACCCTTTACTCAGTTTGAGGGGTTTATGGCGCCAAAGCTATCCCCGAACGACAGCACCATCTACCTGCAGGATAATACATTTCATACCTTCGTTTCGCGAAGAACGGGGACGGGTTGGTCAACCCCTGTACGGCTGATTGCAGCAGATGTGCGGACGCACTATTTACAGGAATCGGCAGCAGGCCGCTTGTACGCTTCATCACACCATGAGCAGGCACCCGCAGCCGGTGATATTTGCAGGCTGACAACTGACAACGGAGACACGCTTATGAAGAGTCTGGGGATGCCACTTAACAGTTCGTACAGCGAGAATGACTTTCTTATTGCCCCGGACGAATCATATATCCTTTTATCCCGAAACTCTAACGTCGGTGCCGCAGATATGTTTCTCAGTTTCAGGCGTCCCGATGGCAGATGGACGAATCCCAAAAAACTTGATGAGAGAATCAACCGTCCGGGGAGCTTTTACGAGTACGGGCAGTTTATCTCCCATGATGGGAAAAACCTATTCTATACGTCCGGGGGAACGAGCTGGCAATCGTACTATACTTACTGGATCAGGATTGACGGCATACTGGATAGTCTGAGGCATACCAACTTCGTACCGTATCTGCGCCACCAGATACCGAATATCACGATGGATACGCTGAGCGCATTCAGTTATCAGGTGCCTGATTCTACCTTTATGGATGATGATGGTAATGAAACCCTGACCTATAGTGCCACACAATCCAATGGTACACCATTACCCGGGTGGCTGACTTTTGATCCAGTGACCCGTACGTTGAGCGGCGCGCCCACTAGTGCGTTCCAGATCAGTGTCAAGGTAACAGCAACAGACAGTGCCAATGCCAGCGCCTCCTGTACCTTTACTATAAAAAGCACGCTGACAGGTGTAGAGGATAAGAGCGATCTTGTTCCGCATTCCCATCGTTTGTATCAGAACTTTCCAAACCCATTCAACCCCACTACACAGATTGGTTGTTACCTCGCGGGCAATGAGACTGTATCCCTCATGGTGTATGACTTGCTGGGAAGGGAGGTAGCAGAGATTTACCAGGGTCCTCTTTCATCAGGTGAGCATACATTTCAGTTTAACGCAGCGCAGCTAGCAGGCGGGATGTATGTGTACAGAATGATGACTGAGCACTCCAGCAGCCAGATGAAAATGATCGTTCTGAAGTGACATTTTACTCATTGAATACGAGAAAGATACTGTATGAATTCATCGTGTAAACTCATTCCATCATTGATTTACCTGCTTGCCGTGCCAGTGCTGATGCTGTATTGTAACTGGGCTTCGCAGATCACCTCTGCATTACCGGGTCTGCCAGAGCCGGCGTCAGAATCTTTCTGGCAGATCATATTGAATAACTATGACACAATTGTTCTTTCCCTGGTCTGTTCTATACCCGTGTATTGTTTTACACTAGCATTTGCCCAAAAGCTCTTATTGAAGGGGAGTTGTCTGCACAGGGCATTTTTTGCAGTGAATCTGATTGTGTACTGGCTGGTTATTCTGTATATGTTTATGCTTATTTTTCCTATGTACTTCTTCCTGGGTGTTCCGTATAGTTTCAAGGTACTTCTTCCGTCGATTATCCTCTCTGTTTTCGGTGGGGTGGTATTCTCTTTGAAACAGCAATTGGAGCAGATGCAGAAAGTACCGCAACCATGATATGCAAAGCTTTTAGTGTGCAGCGTTATAATCACAATAGAATCAGAAAGGTAGTCCCGTGAAAATTTTAGTATTAGGTGCATCTGGTGCAACCGGCAGGCAGGCAGTAAAGCAATTGCTGCTCAGGAAAATCCTAGTACGTGGAGTGGTACGCAGGGGGAATACGGTATTACATGATATTGCGAACGATCCGCTGCTTGAAATTGTGACCGAGAATATCGCAGAGATCGATGAACGGGGTTATGATAGACTGCTTGATGGTTGCGATTCAGCGATCGTGTGTCTGGGGCATAATATCACTCTGAAGGGAATTTACGGAAAACCGCGTCTGCTGGTGACCGATGCCCTGAAAAACCTGTGCGGTGCTATAG
>JAEXTR010000248.1 GCA_023406915.1 Bacteroidota bacterium | reverse complement strand
AACCAAAGAGTGTATCTGCCCAGGATTCTGAAAAACTGAAAAAGCTGAAAAGCAAAGTTACATACACATAAATGAATATGGAATACGCCAATATCCGCATCACCTGAAGGAAAAATATCAGTACATCAGCAAGTCGTTCCTCAGAAAGTAATTGTGTTCCCTTAATCTTAACCTTGCTGACTAAAGATTTTTTCCAGATTTCTGTTTTTGTAATAGATGCATAATAGCTGATGCTCAATCCTTTTTGCAGGGCAACGGAAATAATTGTAAGGATGATCGTTTTCAACAGACCCAGCAAGATAGGTTGAATAGGAAGGTTCTGCGTCCAGGGGAGTGCATCAACTGAAAATATCAGGAACAAATACACCAGATAAGCAGTAATGATAAACCTGAGCATCTTTACGGCAAAAACCAGTGAGGCAATCCACTCCTCTTTGCTTACTAAATCAGTTCCAAAAAACTGAATACTTCTGAACCTTGCTTCCCCGAATGCGATGATTCCTGGATAAACGAGTGGATAATATTTATTGAGTAACAGAATCAGCAGTAGCAGCACAAAAAACAATCCCAGCACTATCCCAATTGAGGTAGCTATTCCTTTTCCTGAATACGCCTCATAATGACCCTGAACAGCCGAACGAATCACCATTGCAAGATTCTTTGCAAGAGAATCCCGTGTCATCCCCGCATACTCTGCATCCTTGTCGAGCACAGCCATAATAATCATATCACCGGCGAGGATTACATGATGCAGGCTGTCATCAACCTCAGCAATCTTTTCTGCAGGAGTCCTGGAGTCAATGATAGTGTTGAGCTTCTTCCTTATTTCAAACACACGCTGAGAGGGGGAAAATGCCCCAACATGAGCATATAATACAAAAAGAGTATCATTATCAAATACCAGTGCAGCTGGCTCAGCACTGATCCTTCCCTTTTCAGCCTGTGCAAAAAGTGCGGGGTTAGAAAAGTTCAGAAGAGCTGCCAGAATCAGCAGGGACACAATTGGTTGGCGCATAATTAATCCTTCACAAAAGTGGCAGAGTATGCTTTATGAATAATACGCTTCATTGATAGTTACATTACAAAAAATCCGGTTCAGAATCAACAATTACCATAACACATGATTTTTCTGAGCAATTCCTTACATTTGATCTCACAGATTCACTTTTTTAGGATATACACCGTTTTGAATTCCCGGAAATCCTCTGTTTATAAGCACCTTCTTTCAGTAATTGAAACAAAAGGTGCGGCATACCTGATGCTGCTGGACCCTGATAAGGCAGGAGACCATGACTTTGAGGCATTCCTCACTGTTTGTAAGGAAAGCGGCGTCGATGGCTTCCTTATTGGAGGCAGCCTCCTCTTCACCCGGGAGACGGAAGAACTGATTAACCGGATAAAAAGCCTGTCGGATATACCCGTAATCCTCTTTCCCGGAGATACGAATCAGGTAGTTTCAAATGCTGATGCAATTCTTTTCATCTCTCTGATCAGCGGCAGAAACCCTGAGCACCTGATCGGAAAGCACGTTATTGCAGCCCCGCTGATTAAACGATACGGAATTGAACCCATCTCCACCGGATATATGTTAATTGAGTCTGGTACCACGACTGCAGCAGAATATATGAGTGGCAGCAAGCCAATCCCAGCCAACAAACCTGAAATAGCAGTGGCTACGGCACTGGCTGCCCAGTTTATTGGTTTTCAGTGTGTGTACCTTGAGGCAGGAAGCGGAGCAAAGAATCCGGTACCACTTGACATGATCAGAGCTGTTGCCCACAACACGGATATTGTGTTAATCGTGGGCGGCGGACTGAAAACTCCTGACGCTGCTGCTGAGGTAATCCGTGCAGGAGCAAAGATCGTTGTCACAGGCAATCATTTTGAAAACCCCGAAAAGAGGGGTGATATCCCTGCCTTTGCGAAAGCAGTGCATTATAAAGAATCCAGTTTGGTATAAGTAAAGGAAGACAATTGAAACACTTTGATTTTATTGAATCATCCCTGATTGAAAGCGCCGAGACAAAAAAACTAATGCTGCAACAGTGCAGTAATGATCTTTCAGCAGCAGTTGACATGCTTATTGAAGCATTCCGCAATGGTAAGAAACTCCTCTTCTGCGGTAATGGCGGCAGTGCAGCAGACTCACAGCACCTGGCAACAGAATTCGTGATCAGACTCAATCACGATCTCAACCGTCCTGCTATCCCTGCACTCGCACTTACAACCGATTCCTCCAACCTCACCGCAGGCGGTAATGATATCGGCTTTGAAAATGTTTTTGCGAGGAATGTTGAGGCTTTTGGCAAGGAAGGTGATGTTTTGATTGCAATATCAACTTCAGGCAACTCAGGCAACATCATCAAAGCGGTGGAAAAAGGAAAATCTCTTGGAATGAAAATAATTGGTTTCCTCGGTGGAACCGGCGGCAAACTGAAGCCTATGGTGGATATTGCAATTGTGATCCCCTCAAAGAATGTACAGCGGATACAGGAAGGTCATATCACTGCCGGACATATCATCTGTGAACTTACCGAGCTCGGTCTCTACGGCAACCAATAGCCAATAGACTCAACCCTGTTTTATAAAGACCCCTTGCCATGCATTGGGTCTTTTTTGTTTTAATAACTACTCTGTCTGATCCCTTCAATCCCATCACAATAATAATTCCGGATTCTATTCCTGAATTCTTATGTTATTTTAGGAATTTGCCCAAAATTCATCATAAATCCGCTTTATTTGCCATTAGTATCACCTCCCCTGTATGAACCATAATCAAATGTCCTCCGCCGCAGGTGGAATACATTGTCCATTTCCCCTTATATTTACATATTGGTTTTTAAAACAAATGAAGCACCTATGCACACACAACTTCTTATAGCCGGTGGTGGCTGTGGCGGTACTGCCGCAGGCATCCAGGCTGCCCGCCTTGGTATCAAGACAATTATCGTCGAAGAAACCCCCTGGTTAGGAGGTATGATCACCTCTGCCGGCGTTTCTGCATTCGATGGAAATAAATACGCCTTTGGCGGCGGCATCTTCCAGGAGCTCCGTGCATTCCTGGAAAGCTACTATGGCGGTCCTGAAAAAACATTTACAGGCTGGATCAGTCTCACCTGTTTTGAACCGAAAGTAGCAAAAGACTTCCTTGCCGGTATCGCTGTAAAAGAGAAATCCCTGACCGTGTTGTATGAGACAAAAGTATGCAGTGTACTGAAGGAAGGAAACCGCATCACCGGTCTGGTAGTGAAGAACAAGAAAGGTGAAAAAACTGAAATCACCGCGGACATCACCATAGATGCAACAGAGTTTGGCGACCTGATCCCGCTTGCCGGCATCCCCTACCGGTTTGGCAGGGACGCCCAGTCAGACACAGGAGAAGAACACGCCCCCACCGTTGCAGATGATATTGTTCAGGACCTTACCTTCTGTGCTATTCTGAAGAAATTCCCAGGTGAAGCCCCGCGCATCACGCCATCTGCACAATATGATCCGGCAAGATTCAAAAACTCTACAGCAGTCGATGCAGATACTGAGGACGAATCATATCTGAACCACAAA
>JAEXTR010000224.1 GCA_023406915.1 Bacteroidota bacterium | reverse complement strand
GGTCTGCTGCAAGCGAGAGGGTTTTCACAGGGCTGTAGGTTTCAATTCCAGTAACCGTATCCAGCCCGGTAACTGCATAACCACCGATCATGGTGACGTCACTCATATTACCACCGTAGGCAGCATTGAGTCTTGCCGTGACATCTCCCAACGGAAGTTTTACATAACCATTGAAAGCGTAACTATTGACACGTTCTGTGGTCACAATATTCTTAGTTGTCGTCTGGCGTGGTCTGAGACTTTTATACTCTGCACCACCACCCAGAAACAAGCCGCCAGATTTGTATTGAATCTGGAAGATGAGCTCCGGTAAGAGACCGTTTCGGATATAACTGTTCGATGTTCCCAGTGGACCTGAGGAGGAGTAATCCCGCTGCATCTGAAGAGCTGCAATCAGCTTTACTTTGTCAACATTAGCTGTAAAGCGAATTTGTGGGTGCCTTCCGAACGGAAGGAATGGCGCTCCGCCGTTTGATGCAACAACCTGTGGCGCAGCCTCGGGTTGGTATAATACCGTCCATGCCTGCCCGACGAGCAGTTCAAAATCTTTCCAATCCAGATTTACATATGCATGTCGGATTCTGAGTCCATTCACATCGCTCTCTGAATTGCCCAGGAACTCGGCTTCCATCAGTGCAGATGATTTGGCGCCGATGAATTCGGGGCCAGAAAGACGGGAACCGAAACGGGTTTGCAGTACTGCAAAGTTCAACTGAGGTTCTGCATTGATATCCTTACCATCTTTATCAAGGCGCTGGGGGGCGGGATAGAGCAAGAAATGGTTTTCTCTGAAGGCAACTATCTGCCTGGAGTCAAACGTTGCCCCATAGTGTACATAGCCGTACCATTGGATATCGAGTGACTGGGTAAACGCTGATTGTACAAGAATCAGGAATAAAAACAGAGTGGTACTCGTTTTCATAGTTTTTCCTTTATAAGGATTCAAAAAAATTACACATACAGGGAATTATCGGAAAGAATGTGGTGATAGTTTAAAATAAAAAAAAGTACCAGCAGGTATCGAAAGGCCCGCTGGTACTTTAGCCTCGGGGATTAAAAATCGAAGAGATCAGAGAAGAAGTCTTTTCTCTTTTTCTTTTTGTAATAGTCGCTGTCTTTGTATTCATCCCGATAGTAACCATCATCCTTTCGGTATGGTTCACGGTACTGCTGCTGCTGAGGAGGAGGTGGTGGTGGCGCCTGCTGCTCATAGGAAGGTCCAGATTCAACGCCTGAACGCTCTATGATTTTATCCAGTTCACCACGGTCAAGCCATACACCGCGGCATTTAGGGCAGTAATCAATTTCGACCCCCTGACGGTCGGTCATCAATAAATCAGTTTTACATACTGGGCATAACATAGCAACCTCATTTTCTTTTTCTTGGTAAGTTAAGGAGAATAAAGGATTAACACAATGGGTCATTGAGAGAGTTCCAAAAGAAGCAGCGGTGATGGGGATCAAGAACCCCCTGTAACAAAGTTTATCCGGGCACTAAAAACATTCTACCCTTTATTCGATAATATGTTGTTTTAATGGAGAAGTTGTATTTCTGACATCCACCACATATTTGAAGAATCCGGATTTGGTTTTTTAGCCCGCGAAATCATACATGATGATCATGGCTCACCCACTGATACGAGAATCGTATCGGTAAATGCACGTTATTGTGAAATTACTGGACTTACCGAAGAACTGCTTTTGGGGGCAAAAACTTCAGAATTATTGAAGAAGCTCAGGGATTCAAAACTGCGTCCGGTACTTTATGCGGCTCTCTCAGGATCCGGTGCCCCGAAAACCATAGAGTATTTTTCCACTATCACCAACCGATGGTACAAGGTCACCACTTACAGATCCGGCAGCGGTAATATCAATACCCTGTTGGATGATATTGACACTATCAAGGAAGCAGCAAAAGCTGAACTACAGCAGCGCATCAATTTTGAATTTATCCTCAGCACTATCTCCTCAAGTTTTGTAAACAAATCCCGGCTTGATTTAAAGATGCAAAACGCACTGAGAATGCTCGGTGAGTTTATGGGGATTGACAGAGTATATATCTTTTTGCTCAGGGGTGACGGAGACCTGATGGATAATGTCTATGAATGGTGCTCCTATGGAATAGAACCTCAAATCGACAATCTCAAGAACATTCCCACGGGATTGTTCCCCTGGTGGATGGAGAAACTGCATAGATACGAACCAGTCAACATCCCGAAAGTCTCTGCCCTGCCTGCAGCTGCTCAGATTGAGCGTGAAATTCTTGAACCGCAGGGGATAAAATCAGCGCTGGCTTTGCCTCTGATTAACGAGGGGAAACTGATTGGCTTTATTGGGTTCGATGCAGTCAAGCGCTCTATGCAATGGAGTGATGAGTACACCTATATGCTCGGGGTGACCGGAGATGTGATTGCCCATACCCTTGTTAACACAAAGATAGAACAGGCGCTCACCGAAAGCGAAGAACGCTTCAGAGTGATCACTGATGCATCGGGTGACGTGTTTTACCGGATCGCATTTGATACCATGGAATATGATTTTATTCATCCAAATGTGGAACAACTGACTGGCTATAGGCCGGAAGAATTTAATCTGCGAAGTATAATCTCAGTTATCGAACAAAATGGCGTTGCAGTTGACGAAGCTGCCTTTATCCAGAATTATGCTGAGAATATCCCGCATCAGTATACCGCAGATTATCTGATAACCACAAAAAGTGGAAGACAAAAATGGATCAGTGACCGCGCGTATCCCTGGAAGAACAGGTTTAGAAAAACCATTGGCATCATGGGAGTGTTTAGCGATATCACCGAGCGGAAATGTTTTGAACTGGAACTGCTGGCCGCCAAGGAGAAAGCTGAGGAAATGAACCGGCTGAAGTCAAGTTTTCTGGCAAATATGAGCCATGAGTTGAGAACACCGCTGATCGGTATACTGGGTTATGCTGAGATTATGCAGGATACCCTTGCTGATGAGGAAGACAAAGAGAATGCATCAGGTATCTACCGGACAGGCAGACGGCTGCTGAATACATTGAATCTGATTCTTGAACTTTCTAATCTTGAATCGGGAAATATTCAGATGATCAGTGAGGAGATTACCCTGAGCACCTTTATCCGTGATCTTGCAGAACGATACTTACAGCAGACAGAAGCAAAAGGTCTAAGGCTGCGTGTCTGGTGTGAGAATCAAGACTTGACACTTCGAACAGATAAAAACCTCCTGACGGTAATCCTGGAGAACTTGCTGAAAAACGCGATTCTGTACACCAACGCCGGAGAAGTATCTATAGGCTGCGGATTACATTCTCATGGTATCATGATACAGGTACAGGATACTGGCATCGGTATCCGTAAAGAGGATCAGGAGAAGATATTTGAGGAGTTCCGCCAGGTAAGTGAGGGACTCAGCAGAAATTATGAAGGAACCGGACTCGGTCTGACGATCACCAGACGTTACATGGAAAAGATTGGCGGCACCATCACGGTTGATAGTGAGCCGGGCAAGGGCAGCACGTTTACGATGCTGTTTCCAAGTAACGATTGATTCTTTCACCTATTAAGCTCTGCAAGAGTACTCCGTCGGGAACAATCTTCATTATATAAACTATCTCAGACGTATCTCACTTCATAAAAAACTCCTGAAGAATCATCACAAATTAGAACCACCAACTGAATTACACGAGCCATCACAGGCACCCGTTGTCCTTCCGATTTGATCAGGATTTGGATAAATTCTACTATCAATACCGTTCTATAACTATTGAACAGGAAAACCACTTGTTTTCAAGGGCTTTCTACGCTTATAGAGCAGCAAAAGCATCCAAAAACAAATAGAGAAATTCTACTTATTTATGTAGGATTACTGAATATTTTAGAATATCTTTCATCCGTTACTATAAACACATAAATCTAAAATTGAGGCAACAAATGAGAAGTCTTTCCCGTCTTCTGACTATGACTATGATCATAGGAATGGTTACTCTTCAAGCGCAGCAGAATGCAAACTGGCAGTGGTTGCACGGTACACCTCAGGGCAATCCTTTACGGTTCGTAAAAATGTGGGATGCCAATAACTGGTACATGATAGGTCATGGGGGCACATTCATGAAAACAAGTGATGGAGGATCAAACTGGTATTTCCACAATAAAGCAGGAAGAATCAACTCTGACGGATATTCACTTGATTTGTTGGATGCACATTTTTTTGATCTGAATAATGGTTTGGCAGTCGGACAAGGGGGGATCATGTCAACCACAGATGCTGGGCAAACCTGGAATCCCGTCACCACAACAATCCCCGATGCGGTCATCCTGCGCCAGATATATTTTGAAACTCCTTTGATTGGTTATGTTGTCGGTTCATCGGGTTCCCTCGCCAAAACCACCGATGGAGGCTTAACCTGGGTGCTCAACTCCAGCATCTCATCCGGATCATTCTATGATATAGTAAGCTGGGGTAACACTATTCTTGCCACCGCTAACTTTGGAGATATATTCCGTTCAACTGATGGTGGTACAACCTGGACAGTCATCAGCACGGGGGCAATCGCTGCTCTCCATAAAATGTATTTTGTTTCTCCTACAGTTGGGTTTTGCGCAGGATCCGGGGGGACTATTATAAAAACAGCTGATGGTGGCACAACCTGGACCGTACTGAACCCTGGCGCACCGTCCACAACATCATTCCACGATATCGATTTGGTGGGCAGCTACATATACTTCACCGGTAATTCAGATTTTATCTATGCTACCTCGAACCAGGGGACATCGTTCTCCCTCGTTGGTTTCCTGGATCTTCAGCCGGTGAGTTCAACTTACTATGCTACCGATTTCCTGTCGAATGGTGACTTCGTAACGGTCGGAAACTGGGGGCTTGTAAATTCAAAGTTTGGATCAACGAGTCAACCTGTATGCCATACCAGGCTGAGAAAATCAGGTACCAATTTTAATGTATGGTCTGATCAGGCCGGCGCAAAAGTGATCGTCGTTGGAGCCCCATCCAGCGCTGGTTTAAATGACCAGGTCATGATCTCGACCAATGGGGGTACAGATTGGACATCAGGCAATGTGACCACCCCTGGAATCTTCAGAGGTCTCGACATGGCGTCGCCCCTGGTTGGTTATCTTTCCGGCTCTGATGCTCAGGTCCATAAGACCACTGATGGTGGATTCAACTGGATACCGTGTAGTAATATTGGTCTGCTCCCCACCGATTATTTTTATGCCATTGATGCAACTGATTTGAATACCGTGTTTACCGTCAATAACACCGGTACTGTTAACGGAACTGTTCACAAATCAACGGATGGGGGCGTAACCTGGGCTACTTACCAGATCAGCCAATCACCTTCCCCCGCCGACCACGCACTTTATGATATTTCAATGTTTGATGGGAATACCGGATGGGTGATCAGCTCAAATAAGCCGTATAAAACCACCGATGGTGGATTGACATGGTTGCAACAGTCTTTACCTGATAATTTTAACGGACTCCTGCTCGATATTCATGCTCTAAGTGCGAATGTGGCATGGTGTGTTGGAGCCTTCGGCAGAGTCTATAAAACGATTGATGGTGGAGCAACATGGTCTTTGATACCGGTGCCGGTCAACAATCAGATAGGTTTTACATCAATAGTAGCATTTGACGATAATACGGCAATAATCGGTGGCACCTACGGTCTGACTCTTCACACTACGAATGGTGGAACAACATGGACCCAGGAATACACCGGTGGAGCTGCATCAGCTGCCAGCCTTGGGATTCATGACCTGGCAGTACCATTGGGAAGTGTTCCGGGAAGCAATCCGATCACGGTTTTTGCCGTAGGAGGCAATTCATTCGTATTTAAAAGACCCGGGCTTTTTACACCTGTTGGACTTGCACACGAGATCGCAGTTCCCAAATCCTTTACTCTTCATCAGAACTTTCCAAACCCTTTCAACCCTTCTACAACCATTAAATATAGTGTGTCGATGGATAATCTTGTTTCAATCAAAGTTTTCAATACACTTGGCAGTGAAGTTGCAACCCTTGTTAACAAATTCCATGAAGCCGGAGACCATGCAGTTTCCTTCTCTCCCTCAGAGATAAGTGGTCTCAGCTCAGGAGTTTATTTCTATATCCTCTCCACCGGTGGCAAAAGCTTGAGCCGGAAAATGATTTTTCTCAAGTAATTCTTTCGCACATAACAAATTCCAGCCGGGGCGATGCTAATCACTCCGGCTTTTTCTAAAATAATTTCACATTAGATTACCCAAGGCGCTAATGCTGATATGCTCTCAATCCTTTAATCAGTGCGGTAAGCAGTTCATTTTTAGAGAATGGTTTTGAAACATAGCCATCACATCCGGCACGCAGAAACTCCTCTCTGTCCCCAACCATCGCATAGGCAGTGACGGCAATAACCGGCACGGTATCGAAGCCCGGGATTGCCCTGAGAGCAGGAAGCAGTGTTAGGCCAGAGTTACCGGAACCGAGATTAATGTCAAGAAGCACAGCGTCAAATGAACCATTTTTTGCTGTTTCAATCCCTGTTTTACCGTCATAGCAATGGGTGCAGATAGCAACCTCGCTCAGGAAGAGCTGCATCACATCCGCACTGGTTTCTTCATCTTCAATGATGAGCACTTTGTGTGGGTTTTCGGGTTTATACGATTCGATCATGACTTCCTCATTTCCCTCTGTTTGCTGTGTATCATTTCTTTCTTTCCAATTACATTCATTGGTCAGTGGCAGGGTTACAATAAATTCTGAACCCAAGCCCAGCTGGCTTTGAAGGGTAATAGTACCATTCAGTTTTTCTACAAATCGCTTTGTTATTGTCAGACCAAGACCTGTGCCTTCAAAAGCGCGGCTTCTGCCTTCGCTGACCTGACGGAACTCATCCCAGATAATCTCCTGATCAGCTACTGCAATTCCAATACCAGTATCCTCCACCGAAATCACAACATGCTTTTTCACACTGTTCAGATTCACCCTGATGGTGATTCCCCCTTTTCTGGTGTACTTAACTGCATTGTTTACCAGGTTGGTCAGTACCTCAGAGAACATCCTTTCATCAAGCATCATATTCAGGTCTGATACATTATACTCAGTGATGAGGAACAGTTCCTTTTTAGACGCAGCCTCTGCAAAAAGATCACGGATTTCATCAATTATCCTGAAAACATTTACTTTTGACGGGTTGACTTCAAGTTTATCCGATTCAATACGGCTAAGGTCAAGAATTAGGTTGAGAGTTTCAAGCAGGCGATGACCAGACTGAAGGATTACTGCTGCCTGACTAGCACTGACCGGATCATTTCCCCGTTCCCTGATCAGTTCAGCGTACCCCAGAATTCCGATCATCGGAGTCCTGATTTCGTGACTCATGTTAGCCAGAAAGTTTGATTTCAACCGGCTCATTTGTTCGGCACGCTCTTTTGCAATCTCCATCAATCGCTCACTATCTGCGCGTTCAATAGCTTTTGAAACAGAATTACAAAATGAATCCATCAGAGATACTTCTGTTGAGGTCCATGCTCGTGGCTCTTTACATTCATCAAACCCTATAAATCCCCAAAACACTTCTCCAACAAACAAAGGGAAGATCAGAATAGACTGGATATGATTTGTTTCGAAAATTCTTATGAGTGTTTCATTCCGAATGTCGTTAAAGCTTCCCAGGTAGGGTATACCCTTTCTTAGGTGAGAAAACTCCTCGGGCATTCCGGAGTAGTGCAGAGGCTGAAACTGGGGATCATTCAGGTGCGATCGAACCACGCCCGTACTCCACTCGAGAATCATCTTTCCATATAAAGGGTTACCATCCTCATCTATAGTGTTTTCAAACAAGTAGGCACGGTCGACACCAGCTGCCTCACCAAGTAATTGTAAACCAGAACTGATTGCTGAGCGATAATCTTTATTGGAAAGGAGTTCATCAGTTGCCTTCATAATAGCTGCAAGCATCTTGTCTTTTTTCAGTAACTCCAGTTGGATACTTTTCCGCTCGGTAATATCAGTGTGTATCCCAAGAATCCTGAGTGGTTTTCCGTCAGCATCCCGTTGAACGATTTTGCCAACGGAGTGTACCCATATATAATTTCCGGAATTCGTTCTTTGTCTGAACTCTGTGTCATATTGTTCAACTGTACCTGCTATGTAGTCAGAAAAAAGCCTCAGCGTGCGGTCTGCATCATCAGGATGGAGCCGATCCTTCCAGGTCTCGTAGTTCTCAGAAAAAGTATCGGGATCGTAGCCAAGCATCAGCGGATACTCGGATGAAACCTTTGCCTCACCCGTGTGAATTGTTAGATCGTATAGTCCCTGCCTTGCTGCGCTCATAGCCATTCTGAGGCGGGTTTCACTTGCCCTGAGTGCATCTTCAGTGTTTTTCCGGGCAACCACATCCATCACGATTGATGCCAGGTCCTCAATCACCCTCACATCTTCGTCATTATACGGGGTGGTTTT
>JAEXTR010000119.1 GCA_023406915.1 Bacteroidota bacterium | reverse complement strand
CATAAATCTGAACCTGATCCGGAATAGAAATGACAGTGTGATGAGGTTCATAGAGAGAGTCAAGCCCGACAATTTCGCCATCACTATCCCACTTCCCTGATTCAAATACAGTCCTGCCTGAATCATCTAAGACCTTAAAGTGGATCCACATCCTTCGGAATGGAATACCCGTTGGCAGTTTGTGTCCGGAAAGATTCTCTACCTTCACTTCTGTATTCAAAAAGCCCGAAGAAAATGAAGGAGTAATGGTAAGAAGAACAGTCTTTTCCTGCAGCATCTGCTCTGTGTAAAAACGGGTTGTGTCAAAATGAGATGTCTGGGCTGATACCCCGAGTGCAGGGATATTTTGGCTTATAATCGTGTTCATCAGCCTGTTCCCACCGGCAAATATATGCTTCCAATAGGGAGTTCGGAGCGTCGTATTGAAAGGCGGTGCTGATGCAATATCCACTGGTGTATTCGTAACTGGCATGTGGCATGTTTGACATTCAATACCCTCGTTTTGATATCTGCTGTTTTTCCATTCGATGTACGGTGTCTGTTCAGGAAACATCCCAGCAACTTGTCCATTGTAATCTATGGTTGGAGTAAAGAGCGTATGACATGTTGCACAATGCTCTGACTTGCCAATGGTTACCGAATGAACTGGAGTGAAATTAACCGTATTGATCATAGGATTTGCAAAAGGGTTACTGTACGGGCCGTAAATTTTTCTCTCGTTAGTGATCAGATACCCCCCGGTATAGCTGGAAGTACTCCCATAATTTGCATCATTAAACTGATGACATACAGTGCAACTAATGCCATCATTTGCCAGTGTGTCAGATTTCAACTGTGCCATTGTATAGGCAGAATCACCATCCTGTCTCCATTGCCGGTTACCTATTGGTGCATGACATCTGGTGCATGTGTTTTCTATTACTTCCTGAAGTTGAGGATGGGTATTGACCTCCTCTTCAACCATGGCCCTCCAGAATGGGTCCTTTGAGGAATTTCCCATCATGGATGATCTCCAGTGCGTCGTAGGGGATATATCCACCCCGTCTTCCATAAGCACAGTTCCTGTTCCGGTATGGCATGTAGCACACTTGCCTGACCCTGAGAACAGTGATGTGGTTTGATTCGGGAGTGGGACCTGAGCAAAGGAAGTGAACTGCATACAACAGAAAGCTGAGATCAGGAGCAGTGGACATATTCTTCTCATATATTTTCCAGTCAAATAATAATTAAACTGATATCATGAAGGACATGAATAACGGTTTGACAACCTTTCATGAAGAAAGGTTTAATATCCATTCTTGATTACTTGATCGGGAGGCGTAGTTAAATAGTAAGAATGATTCGGCTGCCAAATAAAAGTGAACTATGCTTATGCGCACAGAATGTTGGGTTTATAACATACTGGAGATCAGGCTGAATAATGAGCCAGGAGATTGGCTGAAAGGAGTAAGTCGCTTCAAGAATTACTTCAAAATCATTCACAACTATGCCCTCAGCATAGAATGTGGTTGCCCTAAAGTGGGTGGAGCTATGTGCATATGCTGCTGCAAAGCCAAATTGATCTGTTTCAGCAAACAGGCTACTGAAAGTCAGACCACAACCAAAATAGAGATCCACCGGATTCACATCAGCATTCGCCATACCTATACGCAGAAAACCATGAATCTTACTGTCGGGATTGTAAGCATTCGTATACAATTTTTTTTCGGCTGAGAAGTAAATGCCATAATTCTTTTGCAGGGTAGGATTCGGTTCATAATTTCTCTGCAGGTTTAGAGTTTGAGCTCCGGAAGTATATCTCCAGCCTCCGATGGTAAACTTGTACTCAAGTTCTTCATCTTTCCGAAATTCTATTCCTGATTCGGCTGTCAGCAACAGTCCATCATTTTTACTCAGAGCTATGTGTGTTCCGTATGGATTTTCGGGATTACCTGGCACGCCATCGAGCACTGCTGACTGAAAGTACATCCCTTCTTCATTTTGATACTTTATTCTAATTCCAAGGGATGTTGTCGGGAATATCGATGGACCATTCAACCCGCTAAGGGCAAACTCTGTCCCAATTCCATGTGCAGGATTTATGAACATTGAAGAAGACTCCCTTGCATCAAATTCAGAATTCAGATCATATAGTCCAATCAGCACTGATAATTGTTCACCAAAAAAGCTGCTTTCAAACTGCAGCTGATAGAGTTTCCACGCCGGAGCAGCTTCAATATTGCTGATTCCCTGACACGTCTCACTCAAATCTGAAGCTGCTCCACCACTATTCCCGAGAAAATGTACTACGACTTTGCTGTTCTCGAGTCCTATGGATTTTTGCAGATTATGTGATATGATAAAATCAATATTATCGAGGGTTCTAGATTTATTCGGAAGAGATTCATTTACATTTGCGAAAACGTCTCCCTTGTACAGGAGGTCAATTTCAAATCCTGCGGAAAAAAGATCATCACGAACACCAAACCAGTTACCACTAAGCTTATTATTGTGCATTTCAAGTACAGAAGTTGATTGTACTTGATTAAAATCTGTTTCATGCAGATTATTTGTAATATTAGGAGTATGTTGGATTGCTGCAACATTAAATGTATCAGATGAGACCAAAAACGCCTTCGTGGCTATTTGAGGTGATGCTGTGCGAATGCTGAGAATAAAAATAACTAAGAGGACTGGAGTTGCAACTCCGAAGTTATGAATACGCATCTGAAAATGCCTCCATGCATTTCAATGTGTTTCAGATTTCAATTGAATTCCTTGAAGAGACTACAATTCCTTTCAGAGGCCTCACTAAATCAGCAATATTGCATTATAGGTGTACGCCCGATGAATGCAATCCTTGCAAGTAACATCTAAACTGGGTCTGAATGTAAAATTTCTGTTTCGCTAACTGATAATCGTAGATATTAAAAGAGAGTTTAGTAAATTCTTCAATAATTTCACTAAAAACACAATACTTACTACATTTCAACTGATTTCTTTGGTAGCTCAACCAGGAGCATTCGATATCCTGT
>JAEXTR010000078.1 GCA_023406915.1 Bacteroidota bacterium | reverse complement strand
GTCCGACCCGATAAAGGGACTGTTTGTTCACGAGGTTTGCCCGCATCTTGGTGAGTGCGCCCTCATTCGTGTTAGGAAACGTGTTGAAGAGGAACTCACCAGTCACCATTCCCAACACGGCATCGCCCAGGAACTCCAAACGTTCATTTGATTTTTTAAACTTCTTGTTATCGAGTACTGAGCGGTGGGTAAGGGCTTCTATAAAAATGTCCTGATGCCTGATTCGGTGATCGATCAGGTCTTCAATGAGTTGAATGCTCTTTTTTGAGAGAACCTTTTTGCTATCAATGCCAAAAAGAAACTTGAGCAGTTTAAGCAAGCTTACTCCTCATACTTTCCAAAAAGTAGTGAAGCATTGTGACCACCAAAGCCAAAAGTATTCTTGACCGCATATCTAATATCCCGCTTACGGGCAACTTTAGGGGTATAGTCAAGATCACAGAGTGGATCAGGTTCATCCAGATTGATTGTAGGTGGGATGATCCCATGCTTGATAGCCAGAACAGTCGCAACGGATTCAATTGCCCCTGCTGCTCCCAGCAGATGTCCGGTCATCGACTTAATGGAACTGACCGAAAGATTATAGGCATGATCACCAAAAACAGTTTTAATAGCTCTGGTTTCTGTTACATCATTGAGCTCGGTGGATGTTCCATGTGCGTTAATATAGTCTACCTGTTCGGGAGTGATACCTGCATCTCTGATTGCTTCCTGCATAGAACGGACTGCACCGTTACCTTCCGGATCGGGGGCTGTTATGTGACTCGCATCAGCAGTCAGTCCAATCCCATGGCACTCGGCGTAAATCTTTGCACCACGAGCCTTGGCATGCTCCAGTTCTTCGAGAATTAGTGCACCGGATCCTTCACCCATTACGAACCCGCTTCTGTCTTTATCAAACGGCCGGGAGGCTTCCTGATACCTGTCATTCCAGGTTGAAATAGCACGCATAGCATTGAAGCCACCAATACCAAGTTCAGTGACTGATGCTTCTGCACCTCCGCAAATCATCAGATCAGCAGAACCACGCTGGATATGAATAAAAGCATCAGCAATTGCGTGTGATGCTGTTGCACATGCACTCGTTGTTGAATAGTTTGGTCCCTTGAGACCGAATCTAATTGAAATCTGACCGGCAGAAATATCCGCAATCATCATAGTAACAAAGAAAGGACTTATTACTTTTGGATTTCTCTCCTTCAGGTAATTTTCTGTTTGTTCTTCAAGGGTTTTGAGTCCGCCAATTCCGCTTCCATAAATCACACCAAATCGGTTTTTATCCGTTTCATCAAGGTTAATTCCTGAGTCCTCCAGTGCCTGTGTAGCAGATGCAACTGAAAAGAGGGTAAAACGGTCAACTCTGCGGGCAGCTTTCCGGTCAAAATAGAGTTCGGCGTTGAAGTTTTTTACTTCACCTGCAAATTTAGTGTCGAATCGGGAGGCATCAAAGTGAGTGATGGGTGCGACGCCATTCCTACCGGAAATACAGCCTTCCCAAAATTCTGACGTAGTATTTCCAATTGGAGTTACGGCTCCTAGCCCAGTAATTACAACCCGGCGTTTGTGCATAGACGATATGTCCTTCGTTCAAAATGAAGTTGCTGCCGGGTGTTGCGAGGACACCTCGGCAGCAAAAAGTGTAAATTACTTTACATTTGCTTTCAGGTAGCTGATAGCATCACCAACTGTCTGGATTTTTTCTGACTGATCTTCAGGGATCTGAAGACTGAATTCCTGTTCAAAGCCCATAACTAATTCTACGATATCCAGTGAATCAGCACCGAGATCATTCTGGAATGAAGCTTCTGGGGTGATCTGTGATTCTTCAACACCCAACTTGTCCATGATAATCTGCTTTACTTTGGTTTCGACATCCATTGATGTACTCCTTACTTTTGGTTTGTTTTAGTTTGCATTTGTGTTATTAAACTTACATGGTCATCCCGCCGTCAACAGCAAGGACCTGTCCTGTAATATAACTTGCAGCTTTCGAGGCAAAAAACAGCACAGGCTCTGCGATCTCTGACGGATCTGCTACCCGCTTCAAGGGTATCATCGAAAGGATGGCTTCTTTTTGCTTATCATTCAGCTTGTGAGTCATGTCGGTGGTCACAAATCCTGGTGCAACCACGTTCACGGCAATATTTCTTGACGAAACTTCTTTCGCCAGCGATTTAGAAAAACCTATAACACCTGCTTTTGATGCACAGTAGTTTGATTGTCCAGGATTTCCAGTGATAGCAACAACTGAGGAGATGTTAATAATCTTTCCGAAACGCTGCCCCATCATGGGCTTCATCACAGCTCGGCAATAGTTAAAGACGCTTTTCAGATTTGCATCAATTACTGTATCAAACTCCTGCTCGCTCATACGCATCAGCAGATTATCCTTGGTAATACCGGCATTATTCACCAGAATATCAATACCACCGATTTTTTCCAAGGTAAATTTCACAGCTTCTTCAGCCTGTGCGAAAGATGCTGCATCAGCCTGAAAGCCAAATACTGACTTACCTGCTGCTGCATACTCTTCTTCAATGCGAGTAGCTGTTTCAGTGGAACTCACATACGTAAAAACAACTTTTGCACCCGCTGCTGCAAATGCTTCAACAATCGCTCTGCCTATGCCCCGGCTTCCACCGGTTACCAGAACGCGCTTATCTAAAAATTCATTAATCATGAAACGCTGCTTCCAATCGGGAAATAAGTATTTCTGTACTCCAGCATTGTCAGGAAATTTTCCTCTCCGACTAAATGCTTAATTTCAGGAGTACAGTAATCAAAAATAACAGTTCCATTTGGATTTTCAATATTACAGGTCTTAGCTCTGGCAATATGTTCATCATCAATCGTCAGGGCACCCTCATAAATAGTAAGAGGAAACAGAATACAATAGAGTGGCTTATACTTCCATTGATACTCATTTCTGGTGTAAGCCAGTTTTTGAATGACACAATGCCCTTCTTTATTCAGGAATACACATTTTCCGTTATGAACTTCTGTGCCAACAGCGATACCGGAATTGAATTCCGGGTCTTCCTCTGGTGCTTCAAACCATGCCTTAATATCAGTGGTCTGGGTTTCATCCATTAACTCCTGAAGGGCTTTGTGCTCCCTCAAAATCACATGGTGTTCATCCAGATCGGTGTACACACCATGATGACAGCAATCCCCCTTGCATTCACATGCAAATTTAAATGTGAATATGTTGGGATCGATTTTGAGCCCTTTAACAACCAGTTCAGGAATTTCAGAATGCATTACAGGTATTTCTCCACATCTTCATATTTATCGATACCATAGACTGTGGCAGAAGGAGCAATCCTTTTTACCAGTCCCTGAAGCACTTTTCCGGGTCCGACCTCATAGAAGGTATCAAACCCATCAGCGGTCATGTTACGAATGGTTTCATCCCACCTTACTGGTTTCATAACCTGCTCAAACAGCAATTTTTTAATATCAGCAGCTTCTGTTACCGGCTTGGCAGTAACATTTGCATAAACAGGGAAACGCCCCTGATACACATTCGCTGTTTCAAGTGCCACACCCAGTTTATCCTGGGCAGGTGCCATGAGAGGTGAATGAAATGCACCCGAAACTACAAGCGCTTTTACCAACTTTGCGCCCTTAGCCTTGGCAAGTTCCATTGCCTTGCGTACCCCGGTTACGCTACCAGAAATAACAATCTGTCCAGGGGAGTTAAAATTTGCACATTGCACAACGCCCTCAGCAGATGCTTCAGCACAAACGGCCTCAAGCGGTTCCTGATCCATACCAACTACAGCTGCCATGGTGCCAGGATTATCCAGACC
>JAEXTR010000309.1 GCA_023406915.1 Bacteroidota bacterium | reverse complement strand
GTGTTACACGGCTTGATGATGAATGGTCTGCCAATCCTGGCAAGGTCCCTGAGTGAAACATACAAATCTTCTGTTTCATCATGGGGAGGAATAATGATGGAATAGGGAACCTGAAGACCAGCGGTGATAAACTCAAGGTGCATCGTTGCCTTATCGATAGCATGCAGAACATTCTTGTATGGATTGAATATCCTGGTACGCCTTCTGTTCAGGATGTTGCCAAGTGCTTCGAACTCCTCACTGACATCCCAGGCACGGTCAAGATAACTGGTAAAACCAAGTTTCCCGCTCTCTACATGCCGTCTTACTTCACCAAGATTCGCCTCGGTTATACGAAATGTTGAAAGCCCGCCCTGCTGAAAGATGCGCTCTGTTAGGTCTACAAATTCCTGGTCATATTCCCATACATACGCTATTCCAAGGTCGTATTTTTGCATATTTTTGTTTATCTTAATCAACTCTATTATAGAATAGAAAAGTTTTCAACTACAAATATGCTCTTTTTCCCGGTTTTTTCAGTATGAGGTCAGTTTGCCGATAATCCGCACGCTTATTCCATTACCTATGCTTTTGTTTCTTCTGATTGGTTGCTCTTCCAGTGATGTTAGCAAGCAGAACGATGGTGATCCTAAACAGGAATTGACTTCTGCTGATAGCAGCAGGTATGCAATGGAGTATTTTATTGCCGGCACAGCCGCAGAAGCAGTGGGAGATTATAACCTGGCAGTGATGCAGCTCGAGCTCGCGGCGTCCCTTCAGGAATCAGCCGGCATCTACCACGCTCTTGCAAAAAATTATTTCTATCTGAGGCGGCTTGCCGCTGCGCTCCCTGCCAGCAAAAAGGCAGTGGAACTTGAACCTGAAAATCTGGACTTCTATGACCTCCTGCAGGAAATTTACCGCGCCGGATTTCAGGAAGACTCAGCTGCAGCAGTGCTTGAAAAAATGATCGCCCTTGATTCCAGTCAGGTGCAGGCATACTATAAACTGGCTCAGCTGTATGATAAATCTAAACCTTTAAAGGCTGCACAACTGTACGAAAAATTGCTTGATCTTATCGGTGATGATTGGAGTGTCCTTGCAGACCTGGCACGCATCCATGAGCGGTTAGGAAATCTTGATAAGTCAATTGAAATGGTAAACCGGATGCTGGTGATTGATCCGTCAAATACGGAACTGCGGAAGATGCTGGCACAACTCCTTTTACAGAATAATCAGCCCGATAGCGCCATGGCAATCGTGAATGAACTGTTGCAGGCATATCCCGATGATATCCCCCTCAGAATGAGCAAAGCCGAAATTCTGAGTGACAAAGAAGACTTTTCTGCAGCTGCTCACGAGTATCAGAAACTGCTTTCAAATCCCGAAGTAACCTACGACGCAAAGGTACAGATTGGCGCCATGTATTTTGTCCGTTCTTTCCAGGACACCCTCCTTTTGCCAGAGACAAAGGCGATGTTCGAAACAATCGCAAAAGATACTGCTGGCTGGGAGGTAAAAATGCACCTCGGAGCCATTGCAGTAAGAGAACACCAGGACACCGTTGCCATCGAATATTTTGATGCCGCTAAAGAACTCGCCCCCTGGAACGTAGAGGCGTGGATACGGCTCGCAGGCTTATATTTTGATAATCGCAGATATGACGAAGCAAAGGTGGTACTCACCTCATCTATTGAACGTTTTCCTGATGATTTTTATATTAATCTGCTCCTTGGTTTCAGTTATTCAAATACGAGTGAGCATGAATCCGCGTTACCCTTTCTTCGCAAGGCTGTAAGACTGGAACCAGACGATATTAATGCCCTGTCAGGATTTGGGTTCACGCTCAACCGTCTTGGGATAAATGATACTGCGGTGGTCATGCTGAAAAAGGCAATCGCACTTGATCCCTCCAATGTGAACCTGCTTGGCACACTCGGTTCCATCTATGACGGCATGAAAAACTATGCAGCATGCGATAGTGTGTATGAGGCTGCCTTGGCAATGGACTCAACAAATGCACTGATTAACAATAATTTTGCCTACTCCCTCTCTGTGCGAA
Source organism: Bacteroidota bacterium (assembly GCA_023406915.1). Lineage (GTDB taxonomy): Bacteria > Bacteroidota > Ignavibacteria > Ignavibacteriales > Ignavibacteriaceae > JAEXTR01. Next base: position 6,846 of record JAEXTR010000309.1, on the reverse strand, counting down.
ATATCCGGCTTGATGATGCGCTGAGAATGGTCGATATTGCACTGTCTGCTGAGCCCGAAAGCCCGTCTTATCTTGATACCAAAGGGTGGGTGTACTACCGCCTAGGGAAATATCAGGAGGCAAAAGAATACGTGCTCCGGTCTCTTGAGAAAGGTGAAGGAAGCGCAGAGATATTTGACCATCTTGGTGATATCTCATTTCAGCTCGGGGATCAGGAGAATGCTCTCCTCTATTGGGAGAAGGCCCTGGAAAAAGACCCGAAACGGGATCTGATCAGAAAAAAAATTGAAACTAAATCTATTATTGAGGAATGAATTTGAAACTGAAACTCTTTTCTGTTTTTATTTTTATTGTCGGAACCCTCGCTCTGCTTCCGGGATGTTTCCCATCTGCGGGAGAAGATGATGAGGGGAATTATGAAATTTTACCTGCTGAACGTCTGATGAAACGCCTGGAAGCAAACCGGCGCAAGATCAAAACCTTTGAAGGGAAAGGTAATATCGCAGTTGAGTCTGGTGATTTCAGTTCAAACGCAATGTTTCGCTCCGTACTCCGCAAACCCGATTCTGCGTTCGTTGGCATCTATGGTCCTTTCGGTATTGAACTCGTTCAGGTTTTGCTTACCGGGAAAGACTTTGTATTTTTTGATGCATTGAATAATACCGCCTACTCAGGAAAGACAGACGAAAATGTTCTGGAAAACATATTCAACGTTCAGATTAGTTTTTCTGACATGATCGACGCTTTCGTGGGTAGTGTCAACCTGACTGATGTATTGTACCGGCAGCCCGACACCTATAAGGTAACAGATGACAAATACATACTGACATATAACGATTCACTGAACGGAAATATCAGAACTTTTCATGTTACCATCCGTGATCTGGCTATTACCTATTATGCCGTTGAAACTGAAACCGGTGTCAGGGAACTGGAGGCAGAGTATAGCGGGTTCCAGATTATTGAAGGTGTTGCCATCCCTAAAAACATTATGGTAAGCAATAAACGTCTCAAACAGCAGATAAAACTCTCCTACGATGCAATGAGTGCAAACAAAAAAGATATCAGTATTGATTTTTCTTTGCCTGAAGATGTTACGAAAATTTCCTGGTAAACTGTTTCTTCTTATGCTCATGGCACTGTCCGCGGCACTTTTGTTGGTACCGCAGCAGGCAGAAAAAGAACAGGAGCTTGAAGCCCTGAGAAGAGAAATTGCCGAACTGCAGACCCAGATCAGGGAACATAGCAGAGATGAGAAGGAACTTGCCTCACTCATTAATAAATATGATCGAAGAAATTTCCTGCTCAACAAACTGCTTTCAGGAATCCGGAAAGAAGAAAACGACACCCGGTTTAGAATAACCGCCGTTTCATTTCAGATAGACTCCCTGAGCAACGCCAGGAAACAGTTGCAGGATACCTATGCGAAATATGTGGTTGCTGTATATAAGCAGCGCCTCGATTCCTACTGGCTCTATCTGTTGAGTTCTGAATCCCTGGAGCAGGCGCTGCTCCGCTACCGCTACCTTTCCGCTTTTACCAAAAAGGGAAGAGAAGATGTGAGTAAGCTCAAAGAGACTGCATCTCTGCTGACCTCCAGGAAAAATGAACTGAACAGCGCATATCAGAAGAATCATCAACTCCGGATAGAGAAGGAACAGGAAGAAAAGAATCTTGCCGTATTGATTGATGATAAGGAAGAGGCTCTCAATCAGGTGAGGAAGGATAAGGCTACTACAGAATCTATCCTGAAAGCAAAGAAAAAGGCTGAGGGACAGATCGTCAACCTGATAGCAAACCTGGTTGCTGAAGAAGAACAGAAGGCAAGAGTAGCAGAGGAGAGAAGAAAAGCGAAAGAGGCCGAAGAGAGAAGAAGAGCCAAAGAATCGGAAGCTAAAAGAAAGAAAGAGTCTGAAAAGAAAGACGAAGCTATTTCCAAAAATGAATCTGGAAATCCGGTCACAGAACCGGAGCTGACAGAAAACAGAGGCGAAGAAAAGGAAAAAGTTACAACCCGGAAAAACAAGCCACCTGTCTCTGAGGATGACTTTTCCGTGAACGAGGAGCGAAGGGAAAGAACCATTGGAACACTCACTCCCCTTCCCGGGAAAATAAACATCCCCTTGAGAAGTGGCAAAATAATCCGCAGATATGGGGAAGTAAAGAGTAGTGAGTCAGGAACGGTATTACCAAACTTTGGTGTTGATATTCGGTCAGATAAAGGTGGTGCTGTTGCTGTTGCCGGTGATGGTGTCGTTTCTGCAATAGAGTGGCTGCCGGGATATGGGACTGTTGTAATCGTTACCCATAAAAACGGATACCGAACGGTGTATGGAAGATTATCAACCATTGCTTTCTCCGAAGGAGCACTCGTGAAAGAGGGTGATACCCTCGGAATGGTGGCAAACAGTATCGAAGGATTCGTCCTTCACTTCGAGATTTGGAAAGACCGGCAATCAGCCGATCCTGAAAAAAGATTCAGATAATACAGAGAGAACTTATTGGAACAAGAAATAACGTACCGTCAGGCAAAAAACGGCAAACTGCTGATCGATATCCTGCCTGATATGTGTGACTTTTGTGGCTGCTGTGTTGGCGTATGCCCTGAAGATGCCATTGAACTGAAAGAGGCTGAAATCCGTATCATTGACCCGCGCTGTACGAATTGTGCAAAGTGCGTCTGGAGCTGCCCCATTGAAGTGATTAAGTTTAACAAAGACGGCGTAAAGGGGTAAAGGCATGATAAGAAAGTTTTATGACATCATTGTTGTAGGAGCCGGACCTGCCGGATCAATGGCTGCACGATTTGCCGCTGAAAAGGGTGTTTCAGTTCTGATACTGGAAAAAGACAGGGATGTGGGTTATCCGGTACGCTGCGGCGAGGCGGTCAGCAAAGCGGGAGTCGAAGAGTTTATTACCCCCGACGAAAAATGGATTGCCTCCCATATCACCAAATTCTCCTTCACCGCTCCTGATGGTACTGACGTTGTTATGGACCTTGGTGCCGAAGGATATGTACTTGAAAGACGGGTCTTCGATTATGAATTGGCAAAACAGGCAGCCGCAGCCGGCACTGAGATTCTGACCCGTGCCTATGTGAATGGACTCTTGTTTGATGATGGTAAAGTTTGTGGAGTGAAGTTTGAGTACCGTGGCGAACAGCATGAAGTTCGCTCAACGGTGGTCATTGCAGCAGACGGTGTTGAATCCCGTGTGGGACGCTGGGCAGGCCTGAAAACTCACATCGATTTCAGGGATATGGAATCATGTGCTCAGATTACAGTCTCCAATATCAGCGTACAACCCGATACGATCTACTTCCACTTTGGTGAGCATGTTGCACCCCATGGCTACTTCTGGGTGTTTTCGAAAGGCTCAAACTCAGCAAACATCGGTCTTGGCGTCAGTGGCATTATCGGGAAAAAGCGTTCGGCACTTTCATTCCTGAATGACTTCATGGAAAAACACTACCCCCATGCTTCTGTGCTTACTTCAATAGCCGGTGGAGTGCCATGCTCCATTACACTGGAAAAAATTTCAGCACCCGGTATCATCCTGGTAGGGGATGCAGCACGTCAGGTCAACCCCCTCAGCGGAGGAGGTATCAGCAGCGGTATGATAGGTGGAAGTATCGGCGGCAGGATTGCAGCAGAGTCAATTCTGAATAAGAAACCCGACCACCTCCTCACTTACGATAAGGCTTGGAATGACCGGCTAGGTAAGAGGCATGAAACCTTTAACCGGATTAAGGAAGGTATCTATAACTTCAGTGACGAGAAGTTTAATGATATCGCCCACGCATTTGTAAAAGTGCCCATGGAGAAACGGACCCTCGGTACCCTCTTCAGAACTGCACTCATCAATAAGCCCTCTCTGCTTATTGATGTGGCGAAAGTATTCTTGCATTAAATAAAAAAGGGGCTGTTTTGCAGCCCCTTTCAGTTTCAATTAAAACTCCAGACTCACACCGATCGACGGCAGGACACCAATCGATGAACTGTCATCAACTTTCTTTTCCCTCTTATCCCAACGAACAAATCCACTGTTGTTTCTTCCATACACATTCTGTACATCAAGAAACACTACCAATGTCAGATTGTCAAAAAACCATCTGCGATCAACCCGAAGGTCAAGACTGTGTTGGTCTCTTACTCTGACAGTGTTGAAATTTCCAATCGTCTGTGAACCGTCACTGTTAAATGGAGTGGATGGTTTTCCAGTTGCATATCTGAATCTCAAACTTGCCTCCCAATTATCATCGATTTTGTAGCCACCGCTGAGGTTGAAGAGGAAACGCTGATCATAACTACCCGGTCGTTCAATACCATCCAGTGCTGTAAACCGGCTGTCACCATAAGTCACACTCATCACACCAAACAAGGGTATTTCAGACAGCTTCTTTTGAACAGAAAGCTCTACGCCTTTAGATGTTCCCTTGCCTGCTGATACTAAAGGCTCCAGCCCAAATGACTGAAAGTTATCGTCAGCACCTGAGTACCCCGCCCCTGTGTTGGCAAGCGTCAGGTAGGGACGAAGCAGACTGGTTGGATAATCGTTATATTGTTTAAAGTATGCTTCAAGTCGGACCTGGGTATCATCAAGAATCCGGTGCTCCAGCCCCAGGATATACTGATTCACCCTGATGGCCTTTAAACCTTCATTTAGTGAGCCGACTGCAAGCCAGATGTAGGATGGGAACTGATGGTACATACCGGCACTGCCGCTGATACTTGTTCTGTCATTAAAGGCATAAGCAAGTGTCACCCTTGGGCTGATGTAGTTTTTCTCCCGGATGGCATTAAAGTGATCATACCTGGCACCAACATTTACTGAAAGCGCGTTGCGAAGATAGTAATGCGTCCAGTTAGCAAACAGCGAATACTTCATAAATGTCTTATCCATACTGATGCTGTCATAGGGAAGCACTTCACCAAAGGAGCTGCGGAACCCATTCGGGAACCTGACATCAGAAGTGAAATCGATCAGCTTCACATCGCCCCCCAGATGAAGCTCTGAAGATGTGCCAAACTTGAGCACTAAGTCCGCCTTCAGGCGATTCTCTTTTTCCAGTGATTCATTCAGGAAAATCGGATTAAGTAGGGAATCCCGCTGTGATGAATCGAAATCTGTGAACACTCTGTTCAGAGATGCAGTAAAAAAACCGTTTTTAAAAATGTGTTTATAGGTCAGTCCTGTTACATACTGAATCTGATCTGAACCAAGCGCGCGTGAATTGTCATACCGCTGATCTTCAGTGTCATTAAAGAACTTCACATCATCAAATGCACCGATAAACAGAAAAGAGAGTGAATTACTGTTATCCAGACGGTGATCATATTTTGTAATCACATCGTAGTACTCAGGCACAAACCCGAAACCAGCAGCCTTAAAGATCAAATCCAGATAGCTTCTTCTGGCTGAGATAAGAAACCTGGAGTCATTGGAAACTGGTCCTTCCAGATTGATTCCGAACTGCGTTGCCGAAATAGTCCCCTTCCCGCCAAAACGGTCAGAACGCCCTTCTTTCAGATCAATTCGTAACACGCTCGATAACTTATCCCCATACATAACCGGGAAACCACCGGTCGAAAAGACTGTTTCCCTGACAAAGTCCAGATTTATATAACTGAGTGGTCCACCGGTCGCTCCCTGCGAGCCAAAGTGATTAATATTCGGTACTTCGATACCATCTATAATATACAGGTTTTCCGATGGCGCACCGCCACGGACGATGAGATCATTTCTTCCCGATTCTGCCTGGGCAACACCCGGAAGGACGGAAAGAGCCCGGATCACATCTTCAAATCCGCCAGGAGATCTTCTGATTTCTTCATTGCTGAATTTTTTTGAGCTCTGAATATCGGTAGGTAACCGGTCAAAGTAGTCAGATGTTACCGTAACGCCTTCCAGTTCAATGCTGATCTCCGCAAGCTTTACTTCCAGGTCAACGGGTTTGGAGTTATTGACGATAACGTCAGTCTTAATGACCGATTGATATCCTACTGCAGATATTCTTACGCGATACGTTCCAGGGGGGATATTTGCAATTTTGAACTGACCAGATACATCAGCTGCAGCTCCGAATGTGGTATCAAGCAACAGAATATTAGCCAGCGGAATAGGCTGATTGGTGGATGCGTTCAGTACTCTTCCTGTGATTACCCCATTGTTCTGCTGTGCATGCAGAACCGAACCCCATGAGAAAAGCAGTAGACAGAACAACACCATACTTTTTATGTTCATTGGTTTTTCATTCCTTTTCATAAACAGAAATTCAATAATTTTTGCTATTTTAAGAGTCGTTAATCTAGTAACAAAAAATCATTTTTTATCGTTCCTATTGGGAGAACAGCATTCATTTAACCACATGGGAATGGATGCCTCCGCCGTTCTCCCCTATACGAGGGTATTTCGTTGAGCCAGAAATCAAAACGCTTTTACTTTTCAATTAACGAGTCTGAGTACAAGAGCATTGTAAAAATTTTCAAGGCATCAGCGCTCTTCGCTCCGGCTGGACTGCTTATCTCCGACTACGGGGTGATAGCAGGTATCTTTGATGAAGGTTTGTTCCCAAATGAGGAACGAATCTCCAACCTGGCTGATATGAACTTCTTTGACTTGTTCATTGTCCCTGAGCAAACAAAAAACATTATCTCCCTTCTTAAAACTAATAATGCATCTTCCTTTATTGCTGAGTGTACCCTTTTTAATGAAAAAAGTTTTACTGTGACTGTACGGAGAGTTTCTGAAGCGGACGCCTCCTTCCTCCTTCTGCTCCTCTTCCCCGTAATCTCTGCCCGCACAGAAATTCTTAGTCCCGAGTCTATTGATCTCTTCTCAGAGCAT
>JAEXTR010000257.1 GCA_023406915.1 Bacteroidota bacterium | reverse complement strand
AATCAGGTCACAACATAGCCGCACGCTTCGATTATGAAAAGTGTGAACTTCTGATAGATGGGAAAGAGGAGACTCCACCCGCAATCAGAGGTGGTATGGAAATCCATAGTTATGAGTTTTTTGACACAATGACCGTGAACAACCCACTCCCCTTTCTCTCTTTCTCAGAAACGGTTTTGATCAATCACCCCCGGCGTGGATTTGTGCATAACTATGTGAAAGTACGCATCTATGGGGACAACAGGGTTGAAATCCGTGCTATGTATCTGACCCCCGGCACGCTGGAGATCGTAATGGACGAAACCTTTCGGGCTAAAATCTCTAGTGCGGATGAGGATTCAGGGGCAAAATTCTATAAAAATCAGTAGTTCAAAAAAATAACTGAAAAAGGGCACTAAACTTCCTGAGATTTTCTTCGATAATGTCGGTGGTAAGGAAGCACTTTTTTTATAGGAACTACACGGATGTTACAGAAAGTTAATGAACTGTCCATTCAATCCTCTGCAAGCACCCAGGCGGTACTGTTTTCCACCAGGGACGCAGAGCGAAAGCAGTCTGAAAGCCAAATTCGTGGCGATCAGGCATCAATCTCCACTATAGCCAAGACCTCTGTCAGGAATAATCTCAACCTGAACGCATCCTCGTTTCTGAGCACGAACAATTCTTTCAGTTTTAACCTTGCGTTTAATGATCTCCACTCAAAAGCGCTGACTGCAAAAGGTTATTACCAAACAGACCAGCAGTCGCTCAGTATGAATCTTCAGTATCAGTTTGAAAAAATGGTAAAGCAGGATGACGGAACATACTCAGTCAAAAAGTATCAGGCTGATTTCCAGTTTTCAATGGAGGATGTGCAGACCTTCAGCAAAGAGCTCGGGGTCGATAAGGAAGATATTGTAGACTTCCTCAGGCGCATTATTGGCGAAATAATGGATTCATCAAGCGACAAGAGTAAACGCGTTACCGGAGTAACCTTTACGAAGGAAGACCTCGCCGAAATTCTCTCACTTATGGAAGACAACGTTGCAAGAGAAATTGTACATGTGCTCAGCCTGGCAATCACTATTGCGCGTTTACAGAATATTATTGGTAAAAAGAATAAGGATGCTGAACTGGTTGAGATCAAGGCTGAACGAAACAAGCAGGAAACAATCACAAAGAAACAGACCTCAACTTTTAATATCCAATATTCCCTGAAAATTTCAGAGCTTGAAGAGGCCCAGGCAAAGGAAAAAGAGACTGCAAAGGAGAAGTAGGCAGAAACTTGCTTCTCCTCCCCCTACCCCGCATCGCAAAGCCACATTGCGCTTTCCCCGCAATTCTGTTCTGCATTTCATGAGAATCGTGTAGATTGTGGTAGAAACAATTTACTTTTTGGAACATTGATCCTTTTAATTTTCACGATTACAGCATTGTTGTCGATCTGCCACCTCTTCATCCTGTGGCACCTCAGACGTTTCAGGAAAGCTATGTCCTATCCGAAGGGCAACAGAAAGTTTGTCAGCATCATCATTGCAGCAAAAAATGAAAGCAGCACTATTGGAAAGGTTCTGAACGCACTTGGCAATCAGGAATACCCTAAGGATCTGATGGAGGTAGTTGTTGCGGATGATCTCTCAACTGATGGAACTGCAGAAGTAGCAGAGCAATACAGGCATCTCTTCAGCAGTTTCAAAATAGTCAGCACAATCGGGAAAGAACTACCAGGGAAAAAAGGGGCACTAAGCACAGGAATCAGCCATGCGCAAGGTGATTTTTTGCTGATTACAGATGCAGACTGCGAGCCTGAACCGGGATGGGTACAATCTCTTGTGGACGGTCTCTCCTCAGGTGCCGGAATTGTATTTGGAATAGCTCCGCTCAAAAGCGGTACTACACTGGCATCAAAACTATCTGCTTATGAAAACTTGCGTGGAATGATGCTCGCTACCGCTTGTGCAATTGCAAATGCCCCCTATACCGCTGCTGCGAGAAGCATGGGCTTTACGCGAGAAACGTATGCATCAGTACATGGTTATAGTAATACGATCGAAACCCTGAGCGGAGATGACGACCTCCTGATCAGAGAGGCAGTGAAGCACCACATCCCGGTGATTCCGGTGCAGGGGAATGGATCACTCGTTTACAGCCACACAAAATCCACTTTCCGGGAATACTTGTTCCAAAGGGCGCGTCACACATCCACCTCAATACATTACCTGTACAGGCACATGGTCATGCTTGGATACTGGCATGGAATCAATCTTCTCCCTCTCCTTCTGGTCTTACTTACGCCGCTAAATTTCTTTTTTTGCATTCCGCTTCTTTGTAAATTTGGGTTTGACATCACAGGCGTACTGCTGAACGAAAAAACCTTTGGGCACCGATTCACCATGACGCAAAGAGCAATCTATCCATTCATGTACGAAGGACTTTTGCTCTTACACTTTATTCAATCTTTCCGTTCAAAACAACGATGGAAATGACAACTGTTGTATAAGAAAGGCCATCCTGTATGTTCTTCGAATCTCTGTTGCGCGGCATCATTGGAATAGCGCTGATTTTTGGTATTTGCTATCTTTTTTCCAACAACCGGAAGGCGATCAACTGGCGCCTTGTATTCAGCGGGCTGGGTCTTCAGGCAATATTTGCGATCCTGATTATTAAGGGTGAATACCTCCGTAGTTTTTTCTTCCCATTCGGTTGGCCGAAGGACTTCTTTAATTTTATCAGTTCATTCTTCGTTGTTGTGCTGGACTTCACAAGAGAAGGAGCACTGTTTGTATTCGGGAACCTCGCACTGAGTCCTGGGATTGAAAACAGTCTTGGTTTCTTCTTTGCGTTCCAGGTTTTGCCAACTATCATTTTCTTTGCCAGTCTGATGTCAATTCTCTACTATCTTGGCGTCATGCAGTGGATTGTAAAGGGTATGGCATGGGTCATGGCGAAAATCATGGGGACCAGCGGTGCAGAATCCCTCTCCTGCACGGCAAATATTTTTGTAGGTCAGACGGAGGCCCCGCTGATGATCAAACCGTTTCTCTCTAAACTGACGAACAGTGAGTTACTGACCATAATGACAGGCGGGATGGCAACTATTGCCGGCGGAGTTATGGCAGCGTATATTCAGATTCTGGGTAATTCCATGGCATTGGCAAAGGGGATACCATTGCAGCAGGCACAACTCGAGTTTGCAACGCATTTGCTGGGTGCCAGTGTTCTTGCAGCACCAGCAGCAATGATGTTATCAAAGATGATCTATCCTGAGACAGAAACACCAGTAACCAAAGGCACTGTACAAGTATCAGTTGAAAAAAACGGATCGAATGTAGTGGAGGCAGCCGCCAGTGGTGCCAGTGATGGACTTCAGCTAGCCCTGAATGTGGGTGGCATGCTCATCGCTTTTATTGCCCTGATTTTCATGGTCAACACCATGCTTGAGTGGGTAGGTGCCTGGGTAGGCGTGAATGAATACCTGCGTCAGAACTTCGGACAACCACTGAATCTGCAACTGATCTTTGGCATGATTCTGCAATGGCTGGCAATGGGTGTAGGTGTTCCTGCTGAAGACGCTTTACGTTTTGGTGGGCTGATCGGTACAAAAATCGTACTCAATGAGTTTGTGGCGTACTCAGAATTAGGCAGTCTGATGCAGGCAAAGGCTTTTGTCCACGAAAAATCTTCAATCATGCTGACCTATGCCCTTTGCGGATTCGCAAACTTCAGTTCAATAGCGATTCAGCTTGGCGGATTAGGTGTACTTGCTCCCGAGAGAAAAAGTGATTTGGCAAAGTTGGGTATGCGTGCCGTACTCTGTGGTTCACTGGCAACGTTGCTCACCGCAACGATTGCAGGTATTCTATACTAAGAGTAAAGGATTCTGATGATTAAACTTGAAGACCGGTACGCCGCACTTGTGACCGAAATTAAAAAGCAAGCCCCTTTCCAGCCAGACCTGACCATCGTGCTTGGCAGTGGATTAGGCAGCTTTCCTAAAAAAGTGACAATTGTTCATTCTATCCCGACTTCCTCACTTCCGGGCTATCCCCCATCAACGGTTGTGGGACATGAAGGGTATATTCATTTTGCTGAGTATGAATCAAAAAAGCTACTCGTTTTTCAGGGCCGCATTCACCTGTATGAAGGGTACCAAATTTACGAGTGCGTGCTTACATCCTTCATCTCGAAAGCACTCAGTGTACCTAACATGCTTATCACAAATGCTGCGGGGGGAGTAAATCCGGAAATTCTGCCGGGCGATATTATGCTGATTACCTCAATGTCGGGGATTCATATTAAAATGGAAATGGCAAAACTGATGCGCATTGCTTCGCATGACCAGGTGAATGCACTTCGTTCATTTCCTTCACCTGCGTTACAAAAGCTGTTCCTTCAGGCTGGTATTGATGAGAAAGTTCGGGTCCGAGATGGGGTGTACTGGTATATGAAGGGTCCATCGTATGAGACTCCCGCGGAGATAACATATATCAGGCGTTGTGGGGCTGATGCAGTTGGTATGAGTACCGTTCATGAGGCTGTCTACGCAGCAGCGGTCGGAATACAAGTATGTGCGGTAAGCTGCATTACCAATGCCGCTGCCGGTCTCTCAGCAACAAAGCTGTCCCATGATGAAGTCCAGGAAACCGCTTCCGTGGTGGAAGAACGATTTGAACGCCTGGTTAAGAGGTTCATTACCCTGCTGCCCTAACTCTGGGTATTACACGCTTCCTGCACAAGAAGTGTGAGGTCTTTTTTGGCAAACGGCTTTGCAAGATAGTGCGTGCAGTCGCTCTGGAGAATTTCTTCACGATCACCTTTCATCGCATAGGCAGTCACGGCAATGATTGGAATATCCTGATATTTGGGAATCGTTCTGATATGTCGTGCAACCTCAATGCCGCTCATACCCTGCCCCAAATTAATATCCATCAGAACAAAGTCATAATCAGGCAGCGTAGCAAGATTTTCTACTGCTTCATTTCCACTTGCAACAACTTCAATATCTGCCATGTCTCTGAGATACATCCTGACGATATCACTATTCACGGGATCATCCTCTACGTAGAACCCTTTCAGTTTTCCTTCTCTAGTTTTCGGGGCAGATGCATGAACTGCCTGTTTTTCGGAGCGAAAAGCGGGGTCAAGCGATGGAATATGCATGGTAAAACAGGAGCCCTCTCCCGGCTTGCTTGTAAGGCTAACGGTGGCACCAATCAACTGAGCGAACTGTTTCACCAACGTAAGACCAAGCCCCACCCCCTCAAATTGGCGGTTATGTCCCTCACTGACCTGCCTGAATTCTTCAAATATCATCTGATGAAATTGCGGATCGATCCCGATCCCTGTATCTTTCACAGAGATATCAAGAAATCGTATACCGTCATACATTTCATAACGTGTGGAGACGACAACTGAACCTTCTTCGGTAAATTTTACCGCATTGGAAATCAGTTGTTGAAGAATCTGAATCAGGTACCTTTCATCCGTGGGAATATGAATATCACTCCCACCCTGATTTTCGTAACTCAAATTTATTTTTTTATAGGCTGCCTGCGTTGAGAATGCATTGACCACCTCAGTGATCACCTTACTGACATTTACCTCCTGAACGGCAACCGTAAGTTTTCCAATCTGGGACTGGGATAACTGCAAGATAAAATCCATGGTGGAAAGCAGTCGCTGTCCTGCACTGGTGATATTATCCATGGCAGAAGCTATTTGCGTTTCTGTCGTCATTTCTCTTACTGCATCCACTGATCCCATAATACCCATAAGGGGTGTACGCAGCTCATGGCTCATGCTTGCAAGGAAGTTGGCACGTACACGGGTAAGCTCTTCGGCTTTCTCTTTTGCTTTCAACAATTCTACCGCGGCGTATTTTTCCTTCGTAATATCAATCGCCAGTCCGGCGCGCTTATGCCTATCAGACTCACTTCCCTTTAATGGAAAGCTCTTCACCCTCACCCACTTCAGATC
>JAEXTR010000237.1 GCA_023406915.1 Bacteroidota bacterium | reverse complement strand
GTTCAAGCTCAACCAGCGAATCAAAATTCGGTGGCGGAGTTGGTGTTGGTTACGAAGCAGCTCTGAGCCCAACCGTTGGTCTGGACATCAATGCTAAATACGCTTTCGTCGCTGACGATCTCAGCTACATTGGCGCAAGAGTAGGCGTTAAATTCGGTTTATAATCTAAGCTGATTTTTCAAAGATGCGGCGACCTGAATAAGGTCGCCGTTTCTGTTTTAAAGCCCCCTTTCCACCTCTTGTTTTTCTCTTCCTTTACATGTAGATTTCGCACTATCACTCAATCACGATTAGCAATGCCATATCGCCTGATCATAGGTATCGTTATTATCCTGCTCTCTGTGCTCCATACAGGGTGCCTCAGAACATATTATCCCGCAATTTATCAGTCTTCTGCACCGCCGCTGGTGTATGATCATTGTGACTCACTTGGTAGCGAATCATCATTTGCAGCTGCTGATTTTACAGCTTCAGAAGGAGATCATGGCGGCGAATCTGCATATCTTATACGGCTTACCTGGTTGAAGACGGTTACCCGTGAGCATACGAATTTTAACCTCAGATACTGGGGATACGGTGGCACCTACACTGTTGCCGGGCTTGAATGGGCTGATGAGTATTATAATTCTGGTCGCGCTCATTGGAATGGAACAAAATGGGCATTCGGCCTGGGCGCCGATGCTGCCTTCTCACTGAACTTCAGGATCGATGATGTAAAAATTGGAGTGGGCTCAGCATTTGGTGCTTGCTACGAAGCCGGAAGCTATGCTGATTTCAGAAAGGAAACTGAATCGAGAGGTATAACAGACTCTCATACCGGCGGGTTTATCGTACTGGTCTCACTCTTTCAAACAACCAATATCAGGTTGAGCGAAACAAGCTCAATCAGTGCACAAATCAGTGTTGGTATCCCTGGAGGAATCACTCCTGCACTCTCCTTTCACAGCGACAACACTATAATCTGGGCAGCGTTACTCCCAGATTTCAGAGACAGCAAAGCGGCACATCGGTTCAGCCTGGGTGTGATGCTTAATATGAACTCGCTGCCATTCTCATTCTGAAGTAGAGAATTGTTATAAAAATGGATTATGTCGTTTTTCTTCACCAATTGTGGAGACCTCATTATGTCCTGGGTAAATCACTACATCATCTGGCAAAGTGAGTAATTTCGTACGAATACTCTCTAAAAGTATATCATAATCTCCACCCCAAAGGTCAGTTCTGCCAATACTCTCACGGAATAACACATCCCCCGTAAAGCACACCTTTTCACCAGGGAAATAGAGACAATACTCACCCGGAGTATGCCCGGGAGTAAGAATGGGATTACATACAATACTCCCCAAAGTCAGTGACACCGCTTCATCAAGATAACCATCGGGTGGTGGCGGTGTTTCAAGCTGTATGCCAAACTGTTTCCCCTGCTCAGGGATCATTTCAAGCAGAAAGAGGTCATCCTTCGGGATCAGGTACTCCGGCTTGTAAGTGGTCACAATATGCCGGTTACCGACGCTGTGATCGATATGGCAATGGGTGTTGATAAGGTATTTGACTTTGAGATCAGCTGAACGCATAAACTCATCAAACAACTTCTCGTCACTTTGTATAAACATTCCCGGATCAATCACCATTGCTTCCAGGCTCTCCTCATCATAGGCGATGTAGGTGTTCTCCATAAGCGGAGCAAAAACAAAAGTTCTAATTTTCAGCTTCCGGTTCTCTCATTGGTTTCATCATTTCGTTTTTGTAGGCGAGGTAATTTCTTTTCATCTCATGTAAAGCGTCACCAGTAAACTTCTCAGTCATAAATTCAGCCAATACCCATCGTACCATTGCTTCTGCAATGACAGAACAGGAAGGCACGGCAAGGATGTCACTGCGCTCTCTCCTGCTTTCTACAAGCTCCATAGTTGCCAGATCAACGCTTGGTAATGGCTGCATGAGTGTTGCGATGGGCTTCATTGCCGCACGAATCAGCAAAGGCATACCGTTACTGATCCCCCCCTCAATACCACCAGCCCGATTGGAAGTGCGGGTTATCTGCTGCGCGGCATCAATTGAGAAGCCATCATGCGCAAGTGATCCGGGACGAGACGCTGCTGCAAACCCGAGACCGATCTCAACTGCTTTAACCGCATTTATGGACATTACTGCTTTTGTGAGTGCAGCATCCAGCCTTCTGTCATACTGCATGAAAGAACCAAGCCCTGCCGGAACGCCCTTTGCATAGGTAATAAAAGTACCGCCGAGTGTGTCACCCGATTTCTTAATCTTTCTCACCAATCCTATAATTGCATTTTCCTGTGCTTCATCAACAACACGTAATGGTGATCGTTCTACCTGAGATACATCATATTCTATAATACCGGTGTCGCAAAACCGCTCATATACATCATTCAGAGCGTAAATACCGCCAATACTTTCAACCAGGCCCGAAACCGTAATACCAAATGCATCCAGCAAATGCTCAGCAATAGCACCCGCGGCAACCCGTGCCGCAGTTTCACGCGCACTTGATCGCTCAATAGAATTGCGGATGTCAGTGAACCCATATTTTACGGCACCAGTATAATCAGCATGGCCCGGACGCGGAACGGTTATCCGTTTTTCTGGATTATCGATGGGATCAATACTCATCATGTCCTGATGATTGAGCCAGTCGTTGTTCCTGATGAGTAGTGATATGGGTGAACCAATGGTCTTGCCGTATCTTATGCCAGACAGGATTTCTGCCTGATCCTGCTCTATCTTCATTCTGCCACCACGACCATACCCTTTTTGCCGCTCGGATAATCTCGCATTAATTTTCTCAGCTGTAACAGGCACACCAGCCGGGAATCCATCCAATATAAGCGTTAAAGACTTGCCGTGAGATTCACCGGCAGTTAGCATTCTTATCATAACAATGTCACTGAATGAGATTGCACATTACCTCCGTTTAGATCGGGAAATATAAACAGAGTGAATACATAAAAAAAGGGTTTACCCACCCGGGCAAACCCTTTAAGATAAGGAAAGGAGAAATTAATTCGGTATTTCGATACCAATAAAACTGGTAGTACCTCTGCCATCAAGAACCTGCAGCAGTACTGCTTTCCCTTTTTTCGATTCAATGATGGACTTCAGATCACTTACTTCCTCAATAGTCTGGCGGTCAGCTTTTGTGATAACCAGACCTCTGCCAAGACCTTGTTTGAAGGCCTTGGAATATTCATCTACAGAAGCAATCATCACACCTGCATCAGTTTTGTACTGTTCTTTTTCCTGTGTATTCATACTTCTGACAGTAAGACCAATACTTTCAAACTTATGGGAAGTTATTTCTTCCTTCTTCTTTTCATTTTTCTCTTCATCCTTCTTGGCCGTTACAGTCTCTTCATCATCCTTTCTGGGGATGAGCGTTACGGTTCTTTCGATCGTTTTACCGTCTCGGAACAACTGGAGGATAACTTTGGCACCTGCAAGTTTCGCAGCCACGTAACTCTGTAATTCATTTGGCTGTGACACTTCAATACCATCAATCTTCAGGATAACATCACCTTCTTTTATATCCTCCTTCGATGCAGCACCGTCAGGCACGATACCCTGAATGATAACTCCCTTCGGCTTATCAAGTCCGAGTGCCTTTGCCAGGTCAGAATCTACTTCGCGTATCTGAACACCAATATAACCACGATTGATCTTGCCATGGGCAATCAGGTCCTGAGCCACTGAGCGGGCAAGATTAATGGGAATAGCGAAACCATATCCGATATAGGAGCCAGTTCTTGTTGCAATTGCCGTATTTACACCAATTACAGCACCGGAAAGGTCAACGAGCGCACCGCCGCTGTTACCGGGATTGATGGCAGCATCTGTCTGAATAAAATTCTCAACGCCGTAACTATCTCTTATCAGTCTGAGTGAACCTCTGTTAAGAGCACTGATGATACCTGCAGTTACTGTTGAGGAAAGTGCAAGCGGATTACCAATTGCCATCACCCACTGTCCAACCTTGATACTGTCTGAGTTACCAAGATATGCAGGTACAAGGCCAGTGGCGTTAATCTTCAATACTGCGAGGTCTGTTAACGGATCGGTACCAATGACCTGTGCATCAAACTGACGTTTATCAATCAGACTGACTGTGACTTTCTCTGCATCTTCAACAACATGGTTGTTAGTCAGTACGTAGCCATCAGCATTGATGATAATACCGCTACCTGAACCCTCCTGACGCTCAGGTAATTGAGGATGGAAATCTTTGAAGGGGAAAAAGAAATCCTGCCCCTCTTCAGATTTCTTTGCTTTGGAAACAACAGCGATCTGCACAATAGAAGGGGTAACCTTCTCGGCAACCTGGATGAATGCTTCACTAAAAGAGTTTGCCCTTGCATCAACAGTAACGGGTGGTGCTTCGGCGCCAAGACGGATATCTGCGATACCCGGACGTACCCAGCCGAAACCGCTTACAAGTACTGCACCAAATACAATTCCAAAAACTACCAGTGCAACTGCACCTATTAATCTTTTCGTCTTCATAGTTCCTTACACTGAATTATGATTAAATTACACTAACTGCAGAGATCGTAATCCCTGAAAGCCCGGTATATGCATTCGAACATATTTATCTAATAAACGTAACACGATTTTTACTTCAGAAGTTCGTGAGCTTTCTACGGTTTTTCCTTCTTTTAGACCTTTGAAGATTATGAAAAGTTCCTTCGATATCCATTTAACATCTTTTCCCTGCTTAATACAATTATTGCAGATCAGACCAGTGTCATACAAAAAACCTTTCTGCCCCTCATCGGTAAACTCTGTACCACATGCATTGCAGTGATGGGTGTTGATTCCGTATCCCTCCTCTTCAAGAAAAAAGAGGAAGAAACGGGCGAAAAGTATCTCTGGAGCTTCGTCGGCTGAATTAAAACGGTCTAAGATTCTTTTCAAGCCATTGAAGAGTCGTGGATTGGGGGGGGGATCAGGTACAACG